>SMVT01000040.1 GCA_004357365.1 Nitrospina sp. | reverse complement strand
TCACTCCATCGAGCGGAAATTGTGGGAACGGGTATTTATCTCCCCGAAAAAGTTTTGACCAACGCCGACCTCGAAAAATCTCTGGATACCTCGGACGAGTGGATCTTCACCCGTACCGGTATTGAGGAGAGACGCATTGCGCAAAAAGACGAGTCCTCCTCCACCCTGGGGGCTCAAGCGGCCCGCAATGCCCTGAACCAGGCGGGACTGACGGCGGAGGAATTGGAGCTGATTATCGTGTGCACGTCCACTCCGGATGTGCTGTACCCCGCCACCGCCTGCTTTATCCAAAAGATCCTGGGGGCCTCTAAAGCGGCGGCGTATGATATTTCCGCGGTATGTTCCGGTTTCGTGTTCGGATTGTCCATTGCCGAGCAGTACGTCAAAAGCGGCCGATATGAAAATGTCATGGTGATCGGAACCGAAGTCAATTCCCGGATCATGGACTGGACCGACCGCATCACCTGCGTGTTGTTCGGAGACGGAGCCGGCGCCGCCCTTTTGAAACGTACCGAACGCGAGGAGCCGGTGGGCATTCTCTCCACCCATATTTATTCCGACGGCAATCATACCGACACGTTGATCGTCCCCGGCGGTATCGGGCGGGAACCCGTAAACCACGAGGCCGTCGAGAACAAGATGTACTGTTTGAAAATGGCAGGGCAATCGACCTTTAAAATGGCGGTGAAGCGCATGAGCGAAGTTTCAAGGGAATGTCTGGCGTTCAACGGGTTGTCGACCGATGATGTCGACCTGGTGGTGCCTCACCAAGCCAACCGGCGCATCATTGAAACCATTGCCGAAAGACTGGAAATGAGCATCGATAAATTTTTTATCAACATTCATAAATACGGAAATACCAGCGCAGCTTCAATTCCCATTGCCTTGCATGAAGCGCGCGAGTGCGGAAAAATTCAACCGGGAAGCCTGAGCCTGCTCACTGTGCTGGGTGCAGGCCTGACCTGGGGAGCGGCGGCGATACGATGGTAAAAACGGCTTTTGTGTTTCCTGGCCAGGGATCGCAGTTTGTGGGCATGGGAAAAGAATTTTATGACACGGATCCGGAATGCCGGGCCATGTTCGATGAAGCGTGCGACGTGTTGGGACAGGACATCGCCGACATCTGTTTCAACGGACCGGAGGAGACCTTAAAATTGACGGAGAACACCCAGCCGGCGCTGTTGATCCACAGTAGTATTGCCTTGAAAAGGTTGAGGGAAAATGATATAGATTGCACCATGGCGGCGGGCCATAGCCTGGGTGAATTTTCCGCGCTGGTTGCGGCGGAAGGTCTTAAATTTCGAGATGCCATTCACCTGGTTCGCCAGCGTGGCCGCTTTATGCAGGAAGCCGTACCCGTAGGGGTCGGCGGCATGGCGGCCATCATCGGCATGCCCCTGGAGAAAATCCAGGAACTCTGCAACGAAGTTTCTACAAACGATAAAGTCGTTCAACCGGCCAACCTGAACAGTCCTGAACAAATTGTCATCGCAGGTCACAAAGAATCGGTGGAAAGTGTGTGCGAAAGCGCCAGGCAGGCGGGCGCCAAAAAATGCGTGCTGTTGCCGGTCAGTGCTCCCGTCCACTGCGCTTGGCTGAAGCCCGCGGAAATTAAGCTTCAGAGCGAATTGGAGCAAACCACGTTTGAGGATTTGAAGGTACCGGTCATTTCTAATTTCGAGGCCAAGCCCGTCACCCGGGGTCGCGATGCCCGGCAGGCGTTGGTGCGGCAGGTTTGCTCGCCGGTCCGCTGGCTGGAAACGATGCAGTACATGGTCGCCCAGGGAATCGAAGTGATGGTGGAGATCGGGTCGGGCAAGGTATTGTCCGGACTGATGAAACGGTTTAATAAAAACGTCAGCTGTTATCAGGTGAGCGACCCGAAGTCCCTTCAGCAGGCCGTGGCGGCCTTGAAAGGATGAACCCTAAATTATGGAACTCAAAGATAAAATCGCCGTGGTGACGGGCGGAGCGCAAGGTATCGGAAAAATCGTGGGTGAGGAACTGGCGCGCCAGGGCGCTCATGTGATTCTGGGAGACGTGAATTTGGAAGGCGCTCAGGCTTCGGCGGCGGAAATCAAGGACAATGGCGGTTCGGCCTCGGCGGTGGAATTGAACGTGACCGACGCCGACGGGGTTCAAAAAACTTTTGATTCTATCTCCAAAGAATTTAAACTAATAGACATCCTGGTAAATAATGCCGGGATCACCCGCGACGGGTTGGTGATGCGTATGAAGGAAGCGGATTGGGATCTGGTGCTCTCGATCAATCTCAAGGGTTCCTTCCTGTGCACCCAGCAGGCGGTCAAGCAGATGATGAAGCAAAAAAGCGGCTCGATTGTGAATATTGCTTCCATCGTGGGTTTGATGGGAAATGCAGGGCAGGCCAATTACTCTGCATCCAAGGCGGGATTGATAGGACTCACCAAGACCACGGCCCGGGAAGTGGCGTCGCGCGGAATCCGTGTGAATGCCATCGCGCCGGGTTTTATCGATACGGCTATGACCCAGGTTTTGGATGAGAAGGTTCGAGAACGGCTTATCGAGCAAATCCCGCTGGCTCGGTTGGGTCTTCCCGAGGATATTGCCAACTGTGTTTCATTTCTTGTTTCGGACCGGGCTGGTTATGTGACCGGCCAGGTTCTCAGTGTTAATGGTGGGATGTTAATGTGACATCTTTGAGGAGCTTCTAAATTATGTCTGTGGAAGAAAAAGTAAAAGAAATAATCGTGGATCAATTGGGTGTGGATGAAAAGCAGGTCACGGGACCTGCGGTGTTTATTGACGATCTGGGAGCCGATTCTCTGGATATCGTGGAATTGGTGATGGCTTTGGAAGAAGCCTTCGAAATCGAAATCCCGGATGAAGACGCCGAGAAAATCGCGACCGTCAAAAATGCGGTGGATTACATCAACAAACACACCAATTAAGCTGTATAACCCGTCCAGGAATTTTGTATGTCAAGACGAGTGGTGGTTACAGGGTTGGGTATGCTGTCGCCCCTGGGGATCGGGGTGAAGGCCAATTGGGACGCCGTTTGTGAAGGGAAGTCCGGGATCCGCCGTATTACACGGTTTCATCCCCATGAAGATTTTCCCGTCACAATTGCCGGGGAAGTCCCGGGGTTCCAACCCGAAGACTATATAGACCATAAAGAAATCAAAAAAATGGATACCTTTATCCATTTTGCTGTGGCCTGCAGTCAGATGGCCATGGAGGATTCCGGCTTCAAGATCACCGGTCAGAATGCGGAGCGGGTCGGTGTTCTGGTGGGCGTGGGTCTGGGCGGCCTGCAGGCCATCGAAAAATACCACAAGATATATCTGGATAAAGGGGCCCGGAAAATCACTCCCTTCTTCATACCCATGCTGATTCCCAATTTGGCCTCGGGCCAGGTGTCGATTGTGTTGGGCGCGAAAGGCCCCAATTCCTGCGTGGTGACGGCCTGTGCCACGGGAACCCATGCGATTGGCGATGCCTATCAAATGATCCGGGACGGCGTGGCCGACGCGATGATCGCCGGCGGCACCGAATCGGTGATCACTCCTCTCGCCATCGGCGGGTTTGCCGCAGCCAAGGCGCTGTCCACCCGCAATGACGATCCGGAAGGAGCCAGCCGGCCTTTTGACAAGGACCGGGACGGTTTCGTGATTGGTGAGGGATGCGGCGTGGTGATCTTGGAAGAAATGGCAAGCGCCAAAAAGCGGGGCGCTAATATATACGCCGAAGTAGGAGGCTATGCCCTGAATGGGGACGCCTATCATATCACCGCACCGGCGCCGGGCGGGAAGGGCGCCGTCCGCTGTATGAAGCTGGCCTTGGAAAATTCCAAATTAAATAAAGAGGATATTGGCTATATCAATGCTCATGGCACCTCTACAGGAGCGGACGCCACCGAGACCCAGGCTGTTAAAACGGTTTTCGGCCACCATGCCAACAAGCTGGCGGTCAGCTCCACCAAATCCATGACCGGACACCTGCTGGGCGCGGCCGGAGGGGTGGAGGCGATTTATTCGATCCTGGCCATCCACCATGGCGTGATTCCTCCCACCATCAATTACACCACTCCCGATCCGGAATGCGATTTGGATTATGTCCCCAATGTGGCCCGCGAGAAAAAAGTCACCGCCGTCCTGTCCAACTCGTTTGGTTTCGGGGGCACCAACGGCGTCATCATTTTCAAAGAAATGATGAGTTGATGGCACAGGCTTCAATGCTCTCCCAAAAACGCATACAGGAATTGGCCCTTCTGCAAGAAAAAGTAGGGTACACCTTCAAGAATCCCGAGCTCCTCAACAAAGCCCTGACACATAAATCCTTCGTCAACGAAAATTCCCAATCCCTGAAAGACAACGAGCGTTTTGAATTTTTAGGCGACTCGGTGCTGGATTTGATTGTCAGCAGTTATATGGTCAAGACCTATCCTGATTTTTCGGAGGGGACTCTTTCTAAAATTCGCGCTGCGGTGGTCAACGAATCTTGTCTGGCCGGATTGGCGCGCGACCTCGATTTGGGACAATACCTGCTGTTGGGAAAGGGTGAAGAATCCTCCGGCGGCAGGCAAAAGAGTTCCCTTTTGGCCAATGCCTATGAAGCGGTGGCCGGAGCGGTGTATCAGGACGGCCATCTGGAAGCGGCGATGGATATTTTCCTCCCGGTTCTCCAAAAGGAAATCAGCCAATATGCCAACAACGCCCAGTTCCGGGATTATAAAAGCGGGCTTCAGGAATATACTCAGACCGAATTCAACTGTATTCCCCACTACAAGATCGTCAGCGAAAAGGGCCCCGATCACGCCAAGGAATTCGAAGTGGTGGTGGTGATTCAGCAGGGCATCCGGGGGCGGGGCCGGGGCAAAAGTAAAAAAGAGGCCGAGCAGGGCGCCGCCAGGGGCGCTTTGGAAAGCTTCAACCGGATCACCATGAATTGATCCACTCGCACGCCGGGGCGGAACCAGGTTTTGCCGTGTCGGGGGCTTTTAAAAGTTCCTTTGCGTACCGTTTCAAATTATACTGAGCGCCGCAAAATAAAAATCACAAACTTTTAAAGCAGGCCGCCCCTCCAGTAACGGATTTTCAGGGAGACTTCCGATTTGCCAGCGCCTGAAATTTTGGATTTTTTAAACGACGGAAAACGAGGTCAAACGTATGGTAACGATTGGAATGAATTATAAAATTATTCCAGGAAAAGAAGAGATATTTGAAAACGCGTTTAACAATGTTTTAAAGGTCATGAGTGAAATGGAGGGACATACGCGTTCGGCCTTGTATAAGGATGTGAATGATGCGCATTCTTATTTGATTGTCTCCGATTGGAATTCTGAAGAGGCGTACAATACCTTTATCGGTTCTGATAAATTTGCCGGGGTGGTGGACTGGGGCAAGGAAAATATTCTGGCCGGGCGACCCAGCCATACGATATACCGGCAATGAAACGGGCCGACAGGTTGGGGGAAAGGCGGGCGCCGTATCAGGCCGGTGCTTGTCCGGAATCGTTGTCCGGACCGGGAGTGTATTCGATTTCTCCCTTTTTGATACATCTCACCAGCTTGGAATAAAAGTATTCTGTGTCGTGGGGAAGATGGTCATCCACCCGCCACCGAACGGTCACCAGCTTACCGTTGGGATGGCTGATGATCTTGGTAACCTCTCCATTGTTCCGGGACAGAGGTTCGAACAGGCAATCTCCGACTTGCACTTTCATGCGACCTCGTTTATGGTTTAACTTGAAGGGTCAATAGAATGACTCTAGCATAGAAGCGTTACGTTTGTATTTCAAAATCTGTTTGGGTGATGGCAGCCGTTAATCGATTCTGGAGGATTATGGTATGGTTTATATTACCATGGCGCCCATGTATGCGACCATGACATCCGGTAAAGTGGATGAATTCCTCGTGAATATCGGCGATACGGTAAAGGTGGGAATGCCGGTGGCTGAAATTGTGGCGGAGGGATATTACACCCTGGTATCGGAATATGAGGGAGTCGTTAAGGAGATTTATGTGAATGAAGGGGAGTACATCGAGATCGATACCCCCATCATTGAGATCGAAGAAGTTGAAGAGGGGTAGGTTCGCCCCCGATTCCAAGGGTTTTAAAATAGAGGATGTTGTGTGTTGTCCTCATCCAGGGCGCCCGAAATATAGTCTTCCTCCGGGGTCCGCTGTTGATCTTCCCATCGCTTCGTATTCTGGGAGCTGTCGTAATCGAAATCCGGTCCCCACGAACTTTTAAAATTGATTTCCTGTTCCTTCCATTTTCTAAATCGTTTTTGAATATCCTTCAGGTTGGTTTTGGCCGATTCCAATCGTGGATTCAATTTCAGCGCCTTCTTATAAGAGTGCCGGGCACCCCGGTAATTCTTTTTCAGATAATAATAAAAATGCCCCAGGTCGATGTGATAGTTGGCGTTGGAAGGGTCCGCCTTGATGGCCTGTTTGAATTTCTGCTCCGCACGCGAATACTTCTTTTGAGCCGCCAGGCAGAGCCCCAGTTTGGCAATGCCCGTGGTGTAACCCGGGTCGAGCGATAGGGCCTTTCGATACGCCGCCTCGGCGTTTTTATAGTCTTTGGATTCCATATAAATCACACCCAGATGCTTGTGAATGACGGCAATATCAGGGTCCCGTTCCAGGACCTTTAAATATTCCTTCCGGGCTTCATCATATTTTTTTCTCAGGAATAATTGAAAGCCGTAATACCGGTGCAGGGAATAGATTTCCTCCGCAGAGGCGAAGGATTCATCCATCAGGAGCACCTCGTTGATTTTCTCAGGCTGGTTGATTTCCGGATAAATCAAACGGCCCCTCGGCCATTTAAAAAAAGAGATTTTATTATTTTCCAGAATTGAATAGTTGATGGGTGCGGAGTAGGGATCGGCCTGAATGGCATTCGCGCCGGAAAGTGCCGTTTGCGAGGCAAACAATAAAGGGGATCCAAATGATACCCAAAAGGCTAGAGACAAACCTGTAAGGATCATGCTTGATGACTTCATACTATCAAGTGGGCTCATGTTGAAATGAATGGAAAACCTGTGTGGCGGACCCAAACCAGCGAAGACCGTCGGTTCAAAACAACCCGACACCCTTTACCTTATAAAATGTTCGAGTTCTATGCAAGCGGGTTTTTGAGGGGTTGGAAACAAGAAGGCAAACGAGGACTCTATAACATTGAAAAAACCCTGGTTGCAGTGTACAGGTAAATGGTCAAACCGATGATGTCATTCAGGACGGTGATGACCGGACCGGTGCTGATGGCCGGATCGATGTTCATTTTCAAAAAAAGTAAAGGAGTGAAGGAGCCAATCAACGTTGCCATGGTAACCGCCAGGATAATCCCTAGTCCCACCGTTATTCCCAATGCCGGCGAGGTTTCCAAAAATTTTTCCGCCAAGAATGAAATGGTCAGTCCGCAAATGACTCCGAAGATTATTCCATTGGAGAAGCCGACCTTGAGCTCGCTTTTGAGCACGGTATGTAAATTATCGCTCTGGATATCTCCCGTGGCGAGCCCACGGACAATGATGGTGGCGCCCTGAATGCCCACATTCCCGGCAAGACCGAGTACAAAGGGAATGAATAAAATGACGACGGTGAACTCGGTCAGGCTCACCTGAAAGGATTTTAAAACGAAGGCGCTGACCATGCCTCCAATAAAAGTGGTGAAGAGCCAAGGCGCGCGTGCAGCAATTTTGCTGGAGGTTTTTCGGGCAAAGGGGTTGGTGTCCGTCGCCCCCACCATGGTATAAAATTCTTCGTTCGTCGTTTGCTTGAGGCCCCGAAAGACATCATCAAAGGTGACGATTCCGTGGACCACATTGTCCCCGTCGACCACCGGTACGGTGCTGAGGTGTTCGTGATCCATCAGGCTGGCGATTTTTTCGCAGGGCTCGTCGAGTAGCACCCGAGGCGATTCTTCCCGGATGATATCTATGGCCTTAGCATGGGGAAGCACGTTCAGTAAATCGCGCAAGGAAAAAAAACCGACCAGTTTCTGGTCCGGGCTCACCACAAAAAAATCAGTGACCGTATCTTTGGAGGGATTTCGGATCATTTTGGCCAGAATTTCGCTCGCAATTTCCCCCGGATCCACCCGGTTGAAATGGGGCGTCATCATTCCCCCGGCGGTTTGTTCTTGATAACGGATCAGGTTTTTGAGTGTTTGGGCTTCGTCCGGAACCATTTGCTCAAGGATTTTTTGCTGAACCTCAGGTTCGCTTTCCTGAATAATATCTGCCGCCTCATCCTTGGGCATGCCCTCCAAAAAGGGCGCCATGAACTCCGGGCCCAGATCGTCGATGATTTCCTGGCGACTTTCCGCATCGGTTTCATAGAGCAGTTCCTGGCGCTTGACATCCCCCGTAAGGTATTGAAAAATAAACACCTTTTTATCTTTATCGAGCTGATGGAGCAGGCGCGCGATATCAAAATGATCGAGCGAATTGATCAATTCCCGCGCGCGGCCCTCCGGGATCTCGGGATCGGAAAACAGAGATTTTAATTGGTTGATAGGCATGTTTTTGGTATTATGGTTGCATTAAATTGGAACCGCGATTCGGTTTTGGAATTATAAAACAAAAAACGGATAAAAATTGAGGGTTTTATGGTTATCGGCGGATTATCCAGTAGAGATTTGAAGAAACTGAAGGAGGACCAGAAACGCAGGCTTACCGCTACCCGCAAAAAACGCTCCACCCGGCTCACCGAAAAAACCATGAAAAAGGTTTTCAAAAAATTCGACCAGGACCACGAACCCGATGCCTATATCAACGATGACGTCAATATTGATGAGCACGTTAAAATGAACGATTCCTACATGCGCACCGGTTGGTACGTCCCCAAGAAAAAATAAATTTAAATCAGTTGTTTGTCTGGTAAGGAATCCGGGAGAATCAAAAAGACCTGTCAAGGGTCTTTTTTATTTTGTGGGAATTTTTCTGCGGGTGGTGGAGTCGATCCCGGGTTTTCAAACTTCTCCTGATAGACTTCATACACCTTTTCATTGATGAAAAACTCGACCAGGTCGCTGTCGAGTTCCACCTTGTCCGCCATCGATCTCAGAATTTGATAGACCTGATCCAGCGGCATGGCTTTTTTATAAGGCCGGTCTTTGGCCGTCAGCGCTTCCGCGATATCGGTGACGGCCATTAGTTTTCCTTCAAACGGAATTTCATCGCCTTTCAATCCCAGCGGATAACCCTTGCCGTTAATGAATTCATGGTGCGCCCCGGCAAAATGAGGAATGTTTTTCAGCTTCCGGGTGAAGGGAATTTTGTTGAGCATGTCCAGGGTGATTTGAGCGTGGTTGTTCATGATTTGACGCTCCTCCGTATTGATGCTGCCTCTGCGAATGGAAAGGTTGTGTAGCTTGTCGGCCGTCAGGAAAGGTTGCTCCTTGCCCTGTCCATCCTGATAGGTTCTTTTCGCAATCTCCTCCAGCCGCGCGATTTTTTCGTCTTCCAGAAATTCCCTGGGTTCATTGCACTGCAATATAAAAGTGCGTATATCGTTCAACCCCGCGATGGTTTGTTCCGTTTTCTTTTCCAGTTCCTGGATGGATTCCGCCGAGTTCCCGTTTTCCATTATATTCAGCCGGGTCTCGGCCGCTGCCAGTTGTGTTTTCTGGATGATGTATTGCATTCTCATATCCAACAAATGAACCCGGTCAAAAATGGTTTGTAGTTTCTTGCCTTTCTCTATGATTTCCACAGGCGTGGTGACTTTGCCGATATCGTGCATCCATGAAGCCACACGGAGTTCGTGAAATTTCTCAGGCGTATAGTGAACCTTCTGGAAAGGCTGTTTGTCGGTTTTATGAAGTTCTTCCGCCATCACCAGGGTCAAATTGGCGACCCGGCGGATATGGCCTCCCGTGACGGGCGATTTTTCATCGATGGCGGTAGCCATGACTTCGACGAACGATTCAAAAAGATTTTCCATGTCCTTGATCAGACGCGCGTTGGTGATACACACCGCGGCCTGGGAGGCAAGCGACTCGGTCAGGCTGACGTAATCGGGTGAAAAGGGGATGACCTCCCTGGTGTCCGGGTTTTGCGCGTTGACCAGTTGCAGAACGCCGATGACCTCGTCCTCATGGTTGCGCATGGGGCACACCAGCATGGACGTGGAGCGGTATCCCGTGCCCGTGTCGAATTCCTTCGGGCCGGTAAAGTCGAACAAGTCTGTATCATAGACGTCCGGAATATTGACGGACAACCCTTTGAGGGCGACATAGGCAGAGACGTTGGATTCCACCAGGTCCACCGGCGGAAGGGTGATTAGCTCCCCGGTTTTACCTCCCAGCCGGATGCCCATGGTTTGATTTTGGACAATTTCAAAATGGAGCTGATTGTCTTTGACGATATAAAGGGTACAGGCATCCGCGCAGGTGAAATTGCGGACCTCATCGCAGATTTTTTCCAGGAGCAGATT
>SMVT01000039.1 GCA_004357365.1 Nitrospina sp. | reverse complement strand
TCATGTCCGCCCAACCGCCCGGAGCATCGAATCTTGATACCCTGCGCGCCGAACCGGAGGGACGACTGAACGCTTTTTTTCATGGCGCGGCGAAAGGAGATCCGTTTTTCCAATTGCAGGGCGATGTTCTGCGCCACCAGACTGGCATCCAGCTCCGCCCGCCGGATTTCCTTGATGTTCAGGTTGACCTGCTTGCCGCCGATGATGCGTTGCAACTCTTCTTTCAACCGGTCCACTTCCAGCCCCTTCTTGCCGATGATGATCCCCGGCCGGGCGGTGTGGATGTTGATGCGAATCCGATTGGCGGACCGCTCGATTTCCAGATTGGCGATCCCTGCGTGCGACAGATTTTTTCTCAGGAAAGTCCGGATCTTGATGTCTTCCTGCAACAGTTCCGGAAAATCTCTTTTACCAAACCAGTTGGATTTCCAGGGTTTGTTGATCCCCAATCGAAATCCATACGGATGCACCTTTTGTCCCACGCCAATCCTCCGAATTTATTTTTCGTTTAACACGATAGTGATGTGACTGGTCCGCTTCTTGATCATGGTGGACATGCCCCGTGCCCTCGGCATCTGGCGTTTCCAAGCCACGCCCTCGTCCACGGTAATTTTCGTGACCACCATATCGTCCACGTCCACCACCTTGTGGTTTTCCTCGGCATTGGCCAAGGCCGATTTCAACAGCTGTTGAATTTGGCGGGCCGCTTTTTTCCGCGTAAAGGTGAGCACATTCATCGCCTCGTTCACGTTTTTGCCGCGAATCATATCGGCCACCAGCCGGGCTTTCCGGGGCGCCAGCCGCGTATGTCTCAATTTTGCTTTAACATCCATAACGGTACACTAACCTGGTTAATCAACCTTTTTTGGGCGGCACGGATTTCTTGGTTTTGCCGCTGTGCGCCCGGAACGTCCGGGTGGGAGAAAACTCTCCCAGTTTATGGCCCACCATGTTTTCGGATACGAACACGGGAATGAATTTTTTCCCGTTATGCACCGCCAGGGTATGGCCGACGAAATCCGGCGTGATGGTCGAGCGGCGCGACCAGGTTTTCAGAATCTTCTTGTCGTTTTTCCGGTTCATCGCATCGATTTTCTCCTGCAGGTGATCGTCGACAAACGGTCCTTTTTTCAGTGATCGCGCCATTTAAAAGCTTCCTTAATTAATATGAATACAACGGTTTATCTTTCGATTATCGTTTCTTTTTCTTCCGGCTCAGTATGTATTTACTGGACAGTTTTTTCACTTTCCGCGTTTTATACCCCTTAGCCGGCGTGCCCCACGGACTGCAGGGATGCCGGCCGCCGGACGAGCGTCCTTCGCCGCCGCCCATCGGGTGATCCACCGGGTTCATCGCCACCGCCCGAACGCGCGGGCGCCGTCCCATCCAGCGCATCCGGCCGGCCTTGCCGATGGATATTTTCTCGTGGTCGGTGTTGCCGACGGTACCGACCGTGGCCCGGCACCGGACTTCCACCAGCCGGACTTCCCCGGAACCGAGCTTGATGTTGGCATACCGGCCTTCTTTCGCCATCAACTGGGCGGCGGCTCCGGCACTGCGGGCGATCTGCGCGCCTTTACCCGGCCGCATTTCGATGTTGTGAATCAGCGTGCCTTCGGGAATCTTTTCCAATGGCAGACAATTGCCCGCGCGCATTTCCGCGTCGGGACCGGACATCACTTGGTCGCCGGTTTTCAATTCCTTGGGAGCGATGATATACCGCTTTTCCCCGTCGGCATAGGCCAGCAAGGCGATATGGGCCGACCGGTTCGGGTCGTACTCGATGCCCACCACTTTGGCGGGAATGCCGTCCTTGTTGCGCTTGAAATCGATCACCCGGTACAGCTTACGGTGCCCGCCGCCTCTCCGGGGCGCGGTAATGCGGCCGTTGTTGTTGCGTCCGCCCTTCCGGGAGATGGACACCAGCAGACTCTTCTCCGGCGTGGTCTTGGTGACCTCGGCAAAATCGGAGATGGTCTGAAACCGGACCCCTGCGGATGTTGGATTGAGTTTACGTACCGGCATACTGTTTATGCACCTTCAAAAAAATCGATGCGGTCTCCTTCCTTCAACAAAACGATGGCCTTCTTCCAGGCCTTGGTCTGGCCCACATGTTTTCCGAACCGCCGGGTCTTGGGCTTGACGTTGATGGTGTTCACGTCGAGCACGGTCACGTTGAAAATACCCTGCACCGCGTCCTTGATCTGCATTTTGTTCGCAGACCGCTTCACCTGAAACATCACCCGGTTGCCTTGCTCCTGCATCATCGTGCTTTTTTCCGTGATGAGGGGCTTCTCGAGAATTCTGTAATGATCGGTCGCCATCAGTTCAAACGCTCCTCGATTTTCTTAATGGACTCCGGCGTGCACACGATGGTTTCATGCACCAGCAGATCGAACACGTTGAGCCCTTCCACCGACAGGACATCCGTGTTGGGCAGATTACGTATCGCCAATTCCAGGTTGTTGTCTTTTTCCGCCACGACGAACAGGGTTCGCTCCGGCAATTCCAGTTTTTTAAGCAACGCCACCGCCGCTTTGGTTTTGGGTTCTTCCAGGGTAAGCGTCTCCACCACCCGCAGGCGGTTGTTGCGGACCCGGTCGGTCAGGACGGACTTGAGCGCGATTTTCTTCGATTTCTTGGACAACTTGAACCCGAAACTCCGGGGCGTGGGTCCGAACAACGTCAGGCCCCCGCGCCAGAGGGGAGATCGTATACTGCCAGCCCGCGCCCGGCCGGTGCCCTTCTGTTTCCAGGGCTTCTTGCCGCCGCCGCGCAGATCGCCGCGGCAGCTCTTGGTGGAGGCCGACCCGCTGCGCCGGTTGGCCTGTTGCAGGGAGACGTATTCTTTCACCAGATGCTCGCGCACCTTGACGTCGAACACGTCGGGCGACAGGGGCACCGTGCCCACCTTTTTCTTGTCCAAATTAATCAAATCCAATTCCGGCATGATCGACTCTGCGGTTCCTGTTATTTCTTCGATCCGGATTTTTGAAGGATCCGGACGATCCCGCCGTTGGCTCCCGGTACGGAACCTTTCAGCAACACAATATTGTTTCCGGCGTCCACGCGGACCACCTGAACGTTTTTGGCGTAGACTTTTTCTCCGCCCATGCGTCCCGGCATGGGATGTCCTTTGTGCACGCGGCCGGGAAAGGTCGCCATACCGATCGACCCGGCGCCGCGGAATGATTCGTGGTTGCCGCGGGAGGCGGGGTGACCGCCGAACCCGTGACGCTTCATCACGCCGGCAAAGCCCTTACCTTTGGAGACGCCGACCACGTGGACCCGTTCGCCTTCCTGGAACATGTCCACGGTCAGCGGTTTTCCCAATTCCTCGTCGCTGAGATCCATATTCCGGAACTCGGCCAGCAGTTTCGCGGGTTCATGATTCAATTGTTTGTACACGCCCTGAATCGGTTTGTTGGTGTGCTTGGCTTTGCGCTTGCCGTAGGCCATCAGCACCGCCTGGTACCCGTTTTTCTCCTGGGTCCGTTTGAGGACGGGAACGCACCCTTCCACCTGGATCACGGTGACGGGCACGCAATCGCCCTTTTCCGTGAACACCTGGGTCATTCCGATTTTTTTTCCCAACAAACCTTTCATCGCAACGCTCATTAAAGTTTGATTTCAATATCCACGCCGCCGGACAAGTCCAGTTTCATGAGCGCGTCCACCGTCTGCGGGGTGGGTTCGAGAATTTCCAGAATCCGTTTATGGGTCCGTATCTCGAACTGCTCTCTGGATTTTTTGTCCACGTGCGGGGACCGTAACACCGTCCACTTGTTCCTGACCGTTGGCAGGGGGATGGGACCCACCACCCGGGCGCCGGTGCGCTTGGTGGTTTCCACGATTTCTCCTACCGACCAGTCCAGCAACCTGTGGTCGTAAGCTTTTAGTTTTATCTTGATTTTCTGATCGCTCATTATTCTGTGATCTCACTGACGATTCCCGCGCCCACGGTGCGTCCGCCTTCGCGAATGGCGAAACGCAGTTCTTTAGACATGGCCACTTCGGTGATCAATGCCACTTCAAAGGTGACGTTATCGCCGGGCATGACCATTTCCACATTGCCGGGCAGGGTCACGATGCCCGTCACGTCGGTGGTCCGGAAATAAAACTGCGGCCGGTAGCCGTTGAAGAAGGGCGTATGGCGTCCGCCTTCGTCCTTGGTCAGGATATACACTTCCGCATTGAACTTTTTATGCGGGGTGATCGAACCGGGTTTGGACAGAACCTGTCCGCGCTCGATGTCTTCGCGCTTGGTGCCGCGCAGGAGCAGACCGACGTTATCGCCCGCCTGCCCGTCATCGAGCAGTTTGCGGAACATTTCGACCCCGGTAACGGTAGTTTTACTGGTCGGACGGAATCCGACGATTTCCACTTCCTGACCCACTTTGATGACGCCGGTTTCAATACGGCCCGTCGCTACAGTCCCGCGGCCGGAGATGCTGAAGATATCTTCGATGGGCATCAAAAATGGCTTTTCGACCGGGCGCTCGGGAACGGGAATGTAATCGTCCACCGCGGCCAGCAGGTCATGAATGCATTTGGTTTTTTCCTCATCGTCGGAATTTTCCAGAGCCTGCAGGGCGCTACCGCGGATCACGGGAATGTCGTCGCCGGGGAATTCATATTTGCTCAACAACTCGCGCACTTCCAACTCGACCAGGTCGAGCAGTTCTTCGTCGTCGACCACGTCGCATTTGTTCATGAACACCACGATCTTAGGCACACCGACCTGGCGTGCGAGCAGGATATGCTCCCGGGTCTGCGGCATGGGTCCGTCGGACGCGCTGAGCACGAGGATGGCGCCGTCCATCTGCGCGGCGCCGGTGATCATATTCTTAATGTAGTCCGCATGACCGGGACAATCCACGTGGGCGTAATGCCTCTTTTCGGTTTGGTATTCCACGTGGGCGATGGCGATGGTGATGCCGCGCTCTTTTTCTTCCGGCGCTTTATCAATCTGATCGAAAGCGACACTCTCAGCCAACCCTTTTTTGGATAAAACTTCGGTGATGGCCGCTGTGAGTGTGGTTTTCCCGTGGTCTACGTGCCCAATGGTTCCGATGTTGACATGCGGTTTGTCTCTCACGAATTTTTCTTTAGCCATACCCGTTCACTCCGTTTTATTGTCCATCCTTAGTTAGTTTATAATTAGTCAGTTTATTCAGGGTCATGCCGGAACCTCACTAGAGGTGCCCTTGGATTTAGCAATCAGTTCCTCAGCAATATTGTTGGGAACGACATCGTACTTTGAAAACTCCATGCTGTAGTTGGCCCGGCCCTGGGTGGCCGAACGCAAATCCGTCGAATACCCGAACATCCCGGCCAGCGGGACGTCGGCGCGGATTACTTTGGCGCCTGCCCGGTCACTCAACTCTCTCACTTTTCCGCGCTTCGAATTCAGGTTGCCGATGACGTCGCCCATGAATTCTTCGGGGGTGACGATTTCCACATCCATGACGGGTTCCAACAGCACCGGGCGGGCCTTTTTACAGGCTTCCTGAAAGGCGATGGACGCACAGATTTTAAACGCCATTTCCGAGGAATCCACCTCGTGGTGCGAACCGTCGAGCAGGGTGACCCGAACGTCGACCACGGAATAACCGCAGAGGATACCGCGGCCCATCGCTTCATCGATGCCTTTTTGAACAGCGGGGATATATTCCCTGGGAATGGATCCGCCGACGATTTTGTTGACGAACTCGAACCCTTCGCCGGGCTTGCGGGGTTCTACGTAAATTTCCACATGTCCGTACTGCCCTCGGCCGCCGGTCTGCTTGACGTGTTTGTAGCTGTGCTCCACGCCTTTGGTGATGGTTTCCCGGAACGCCACCTGCGGCTTGGAGACGTGGACGTCCAGCGAAAACTCCCGCCGCATGCGATCCACCAGAATCTCCAGATGCAATTCACCCATTCCTGAGATAATGGTCTGGTTGGTTTCGGGATCGATCTTGACTTCGAAGGTGGGGTCTTCCTGCTGGAGTTTGATGAGACAATCGGAAAGCTTATCCTGTTCCGGCTTGGTTTTGGGTTCGATGGCCACGGAGATGACGGGTTGGGGGAAGGAGATGGCTTCCAGCACCACCGGCTGGTCTTCCAGGCAAAGGGTATCGCCGGTGAAGGTTTTTTTAAAGCCGATGGCCGCGGCGATATCTCCGGCGCCGATGACCTTGACCTCCTCGCGCTTGTTGGCATGCATCCGGAGCAGACGCCCGATACGTTCCCGCACGTTCTTGGTGGAGTTGTAAATATAGGAACCGCTCGTGAGCTCTCCCGAATACACCCGGAAATAGGCCAACTGCCCGACAAAGGGATCGGCAATGATCTTGAACGCCAGCGCGGCCACCGGCTCCTTGATATCGGCCTTGCGCACCACTTCTTCCTGGGTGTTGGGATTGATTCCCTTAATCGCCGGCACATCGAGGGGAGAAGGCAAATACGCGGGGACCGCATCCAGCAGCTGCTGAACGCCTTTGTTTTTGAAAGCGGCCCCACACAGAATCGGCGTGAACTTCAGCCCCAGCGTGCCTTTACGGATGGCGGACTGGAGTTCCTCCAGAGTCACTTCCTTTCCTCCCAGATATTTTTCCATAATCGATTCATCCACGTCGGAGGCGGCTTCCATCAATTTCTCCCGGTATTCTTCGACTTCATCCTTCATATCATCCGGAATCGGGACTTCCTCATACACTTCCCCCTTGGGGTTGTTTTTTTTCCGGATAGGTGTACGCTTCCATTTTCACCAGATCCACCAGTCCGACGAAATCGCTTTCGGCACCGATGGGCAATTGCAGGGGCACCGGGTTGGCCCTCAGGCGCTCTTTTATCTGGTTGACGCACCCCAGAAAATCGGCACCGGCCCGGTCCATTTTATTGACGAAACCGATACGCGGCACCAGGTATTTGCTGGCCTGCCGCCATACGGTTTCCGACTGGGGTTCTACCCCGCCGACGGCGCAGAACACGCCGATAGCACCATCGAGAACGCGCAGGGAGCGTTCCACCTCGGCCGTAAAGTCCACATGGCCGGGGGTGTCGATGATATTGATCTGATGATCGTTCCAGAAACAGGTCGTCGCGGCGGCCGTAATCGTGATGCCCCGCTCCTGCTCCTGCTCCATCCAGTCCATGGTGGCGTTGCCGTCGTGGACCTCACCCATCTTGTGGCTTTTACCCGTGTAATACAGAATCCGCTCGGTGGTGGTGGTTTTACCGGCATCGATATGCGCAATGATTCCAATATTTCTGATTTTTTCCAGGTTGATTTTCTTACTCATAAATCCTTTAGACCAAAAATTACCAGCGATAATGCGCAAACGCTTTATTGGCCTCGGCCATGCGGTGCACGTCTTCTTTTTTACGGATGGCTCCCCCTGTATTGCGGTAGGCGTCGAGCAGTTCTCCGGTTAATTTATCCGCCATCGACCGGCCAGCCCGCGCTTTGGCATGGCTGATCATCCAGCGGATGCTCAGGGCCAACCGGCGGTTGCGGCTCACTTCCACGGGCACCTGGTAGGTGGCGCCGCCGACGCGGCGCGACCGGACTTCCAGCGCCGGGGCGGCGTTTTCGATCGCCTTTTTAAATATATCCAATGCCTTTTCGTCTTTGACTTTTTCTCCGATATTGCCCAGCGCGGTGTACAGCACCCGTTCCGCCAGACTTTTCTTTCCTTTTTTCAGCAGGCTGTTCACAAACCGGGCCACCAGAATGTCGTTGTATTTCGGGTCCGGTAAAATCTGCCGTTTTTCAGCTTCTCGTCTGCGTGCCATAAATTAGAATTTCCTGATCATTTCTTTTTGGGTTTTTTAGCCCCGTATTTGGACCGGGACTGCCTTCGGTTGTCGACTCCCAGGGTATCCAGACAGCCCCGCACCACGTGGTACCGGACGCCGGGAAGGTCCTTGACCCGGCCGCCGCGAATCAGAACAATGGAGTGTTCCTGCAGGTTGTGGCCGACGCCGGGGATATAGGTCGTCACTTCCATGCCATTGGTCAGCCGCACCCGGGCCACCTTGCGCAGGGCAGAATTCGGTTTTTTGGGGGTGGAGGTATACACCCGGACGCACACCCCCCGCTTCTGGGGACAGCGCTTCAAAGCCGGACTGGCCGTTTTGGTTACCGGGCTTTTACGGCCCGTTTTGACTAATTGATTTATAGTCGGCAAAATACACCTCTCTCAGCTCGGGTTTCCCACCAAATACGGGAATCCTTACCGTACCAACCCATTGATTTAATTGGCTTTTAGATTCTATTGTCAGCAGACGGAAAGTTTTGAATTTTAACATTCTACGTGCCGGAGTCAAGCGTAAATTTTGGATTTTATGCCACTGGCGCGGGCGCTGCTTCGGCTTCGGCTTCTTCTTTTTTCTCTTCCACCTCTTCAATTTCCGGTTCTTCGATTCGGATGCCGCTGTAGGCCTGGCAACCGGTCCCTGCTGGAATCAATCGTCCCATAATCACATTTTCCTTCAATCCGGCCAAGTGATCTTCCTTGCCGCTGACGGCCACCTCGGTCAATACCCGGGTGGTTTCCTGAAACGACGCGGCGGAAATGAAGCTTTCCGTACTGAGTGAGGACTTGGTGATCCCCAGCAGAACGGGCATGCCCTGGGCCGGTTTGCCATTTTGCTTGATGGCTTCCTGATTTTTGATATTAAAGACCTTTTTGGTAACCTGTTCGCCCACCAGAAGGTCGGTATCGCCCGGGTCTTCCACCTGCAGATGCCGGAGCATCTGGCGCACAATGATTTCAATGTGCTTGTCGTTGATGGATACGCCCTGCAGTCGGTACACTTCCTGAACTTCATTCACCAGGTATTTCTGGAGTTCGTTTTCGCCCAGAATGCGGAGGATATCGTGCGGGTTGGAGGCGCCGTCCATCAACGGTTCGCCCGCCAGCACGTCGTCGTCTTCATGGACATTGATGTGCTTGCCGCGCGGGATGAGATACTCCCGTTCTTCGCCGCTGTCGTTGACGACCACAACTTTCCGCATGCCCTTGACGAATCCGCCGAACTTGACCTTACCGTCGATTTCGGTGATGGTGGCCTGTTCGTGGGGCTTCCGGGCTTCGAACAATTCCGCGACCCGTGGCAGACCGCCGGTGATATCCTTGGTTTTGGCGGTTTCGCGCGGGATCTTGACGATGACGTCGCCCGCATTCACCACGTCGCCCGGGTTGACGTTGATGTGGGCGCCTGCCGGCAGGATATAGCGGCGCAGGGTTTCGCCTTTGTCATCCTTGATCGAAATGCGCGGTTGCTTTTTTTCGTCGCGGTGACTGATGATGATCTTGGAGGACAATCCGGTGATTTCGTCGAAGTCCTCTTTCATGGTCAGGCCTTCAACGATGTCGCCGAACGCGATGGTCCCGGCCACTTCGGTCAGAATGGAGTTGGTGTAGGGATCCCATTCCACCAGCGTCTGGCTCGGCTGAATCTCCTGCCCGTCGGCCACCTTCAGTTTGGCGGCGTACACGATGGAGTATTTTTCTTTTTCGCGGCCGTTTTCATCCTGTATCACCAGGTGTCCGTTGCGGTTCATCACGATGATTTCGCCGCGCTGGCTTTTAATGGTCCGCAGACCGGCATACTTGACGATGCCGCCTTTTTTGGTGCTGAGCGTAGTCTTTTCGATCACCCGGCTGGCGGTGCCGCCGATGTGGAAAGTCCGCATGGTGAGCTGGGTTCCGGGCTCGCCGATGGATTGCGCGGCGATGACCCCGACCGGTTCACCGATTTCCGCCCAGTCCAGGGTAGCGAGATTCCTTCCGTAACACTTGACGCACAATCCCTGATGCGATTCGCAGGTCAGGTTTGAGCGGATGCGGACTTTTTCGATACCCGCGTTTTCGATGATTTCGACCGCTCTCTCATCAATCATTTCGTTGGCTTTGATCAGTACTTCGTGGGTGAACGGATCGGTGATGTCGTCCAGCGCGACCCGCCCCAGAATGCGCTCGGACAACGGCTGGATGATTTCACCCGCTTCCACCAGGGAATAGATATCGATCCCCCGCAGGGTGCCGCAATCTTCTTCGAGGATGATGATGTCCTGCGCTACATCCACCAGCCGCCGCGTCAGGTAACCGGAGTTCGCGGTTTTGAGTGCGGTATCCGCCAGACCTTTGCGCGCCCCGTGAGTGGAGATGAAGTACTGGATCACCGACAACCCTTCACGGAAATTGGCGGTGATGGGGGTTTCGATGATTTCGCCGGAGGGCTTGGCCATCAATCCGCGCATGCCCGCCAACTGCCGCAACTGCTGGGAACTGCCGCGGGCGCCGGAATCGGCCATGATAAAGATGGAGTTGAAGTCCTTGGGGGTTTCACCTTTGACGATACGCTCGTCCTCATCCTCCAGACCCCTGAACATTTCTTCGGAAACCTTTTCGGTGACGTGCGCCCAGATGTCGATCACCTTGTTGTAGCGTTCGCCGTTGGTGATCAACCCGTCGCGGTACTGTTTGTACACTTTCAACACCTCTTCGCCGGCTTTTTTGACGAGCGGATCTTTTTCTTTCGGGATCCGCATGAGGTCGATGGAAATAGAGAGACCCGCCTCGGTGGCGTATTTGAATCCCAGCTCCTTGATCGCGTCGAGCAACGCCACGGTTTTTTCCCGTCCCACCACTTTGAACGACGTGCCGATCAGATCGGACAGGGACTTTTTGTTCATCTCCTGGTTCACCAGGGAGAACGGCAATGTCTTGGGCAGAACGTCATACAGCAGGACGCGGCCGGTGGTGGTCACTTCCAGTTCACCCTCCATCTGCACCATGATGCGGGCCTGCAGGTTCAACTCATCATGGTCGTAGGCCATGCGGACTTCTTTGAGCCCGGAAAACACCTTGCCCTCGCCTCGTGCGCCGCCGCGGATTTTAGTCATGTAATAAGCGCCCAGGACGATATCCTGACTGGGCACGGCGATGGGCCGGCCGTTGGCGGGCGACAGCACGTTATTGGGTGCCATCATCAGCAGTTTGGCTTCCACCCGCGCTTCCATGGACAGGGGCACATGCACCGCCATCTGGTCGCCGTCGAAGTCCGCGTTGAACGCGGTGCACACCAGCGGATGAATGCGAATGGCTTTGCCTTCGATCAGAATCGGCTCGAACGCCTGGATACCCAGCCGGTGCAGGGTGGGTGCGCGGTTCAACAGCACGGGATGTTTCTGGACGACTTCTTCCAGCACTTCCCAGACTTCGGACCGTTCCTGCTCCACCATTTTTTTAGCGGTCTTGATGGTGGTGGCATAGCCTTTCTGTTCCAGCCGGTTAAAGATGAACGGTTTGAACAGCTCCAGCGCCATTTTCTTGGGCAGTCCGCACTGATGCAGTTTCAATTCCGGGCCGACGACGATGACGGACCGGCCGGAATAATCCACACGTTTGCCCAAAAGGTTCTGGCGGAACCGGCCCTGTTTGCCCTTGAGCATGTCGCTTAAGGATTTCAGAGGACGTTTGTTGGTGCCGCGCAGGGTGCGGCCGCGCCGGCCGTTGTCGTACAGGGCCGAGACCGCTTCCTGCAACATTCGTTTTTCGTTGCGGATGATGATCTGCGGCGCTTTCAGCTCCTGCAGGCGTTTCAAACGGTTGTTGCGGTTGATGACCCGGCGGTACAAATCGTTCAGGTCGGAGGTGGCGAACCGGCCGCCGTCCAGCGGCACCAGCGGACGCAACTCCGGAGGGATCACCGGAATAACCTGCAGGATCATCCATTCCGGCTTGTTGCCGGATTTGCGGAAAGCCTCGACGATCTTCAGCCGTTTCGAAAACTTGCGCTTGTTCAACACGGAGGAGGTGTTGATCAGATCCTCCTTGAGCTTGGCGGCCAGGGCGTCGAGATCGAGATTCTTCAACAACTCCATCACCGCTTCGGAACCCACCATGGTTTTCAACCCGTGGGGGAATTCGATTTCCGCTTCGCGGTACTCCGCTTCGGTCAGCAGCTGCCCTTGCTTAAAGTCGGATTCGCCGGGATCGATCACCACATAGTTTTCAAAATAGATGATGCGTTCCAGTTCTTTGAGGCTGAGGTCGAGGATATAGCCGATGCGGCTGGGCAGTCCCTTGAAAAACCAGATATGGGCCACGGGGCTGGCCAGTTCGATATGGCCGAGCCGTTCCCGGCGCACTTTGGACAGAATGACTTCCACTCCGCATTTCTCACAAATGACGCCTTTGTACTTCATGCGCTTGTATTTGCCGCAATTGCATTCCCAATCCTTGACCGGGCCAAAAATCTTGGCGCAGAACAGTCCGTCCCGTTCCGGCTTGAAGGTCCGGTAATTGATAGTTTCGGGCTTCTTCACTTCGCCATAGGACCAGGACCGGATTTTTTCCGGGGATGCCAGGCGGATGCGGATCGCATCGAAAATGATCGGATTTTTGGGTTTATCAAAAAAACTCAGGTTATCCACAAGCGTGGTCTCCTAAAATAAAGTTTATAAAAATCAGACCCGATAATTTGAGCCGCCTTTCAAGGCGAATAAGCCTATTTGCCGGTTTCTATCAATTCCACGTCGATGGCCAGGCTCTGCAGCTCCTTGACCAGAACGTTGAACGATTCCGGCAGGTTGGGCGACAGATGGGTATCGCCCTTGACAATCGCTTCGTACATGCGCTTCCGGCCTTCGACGTCGTCGGATTTGACCGTCAACATTTCCTGCAGGGTGTAGGCGGCGCCATAGGCTTCGAGCGCCCACACTTCCATTTCTCCCAACCGCTGACCGCCGAACTGGGCTTTACCACCCAACGGCTGTTGTGTAACCAGGGAATAAGGCCCGGTCGAACGCGCATGAATTTTGTCATCGACCAAGTGGTGCAGTTTCAGCATATAGATGTATCCCACCATTATTTTCTGGTGGAACGGGTGACCGGTCCGACCATCGAAAAGAGTCACTTCTCCGGTAATGGAACATCCGCCCTCGGCCAGCAGTCGCCGGACATCTTCTTCACTGGCGCCATCGAACACCGGTGTCGCCATTTTTTGATTGGTCGCCTTGGCGGCCATACCCAGGTTGGTTTCATAAATCTGACCGACGTTCATTCGGGAAGGCACGCCCAACGGGTTAAGGATGAGCTCACAGGGAATGCCGTCCTCGAGGTAGGGCATATCCTCCTCGGGCACGATCTTGGACACCACCCCTTTATTGCCGTGGCGTCCGGCCATTTTGTCGCCGACTTGAAGTTTGCGCTTCATGGCGACAAACACCTTGACCAGCTTGATGACGCCGGGGGCCAAGTCATCACCTTTTTTCAACTTGGCGATTTTTTCATTCATCATGGTTTTGAGGATGTGGATTTGATCCTTACTGCCGTCCTCGATTTCCTGCATCGTCGCGGTATCCACATCCTTGACCGGGAATTTTATCAGGTCCCGGGACGCCAATTTTCCGATGGTCTCCATATCCAGTGTTAGACCTTTCTTGAATTCTTTGCGTCCGATGGTGGTGGTTTTGCTGACGGCCTTGCCTTTCAGCATATCCCGCAGGCTTTTTTCAGTTTCGCTTTTCACGATCCGAATTTCATCGCCGAAATCTTTTTCGATTCTGGCTATTTCTTCCTCCTCGATGGCAATGGTCCGGGAATCCTTATCGATTCCCTTCCTGGAAAACACTTTGACATCGATGACGATTCCCTGAATACCCGGCGGCACCCTTAGGGACGTATCCCGAACGTCTCCCGCTTTTTCACCGAAGATGGCTTTCAAAAGTTTTTCTTCGGGACTCAGCTGGGTTTCCCCTTTCGGCGTAATCTTGCCCGCCAGAATATCGTTGGGCTTGACACTGGCACCGATGCGAATGATCCCGCTGTCATCGAGATTCTTGAGGGCCTCCTCCCCAACATTTGAAATGTCGCGGGTGATTTCCTCTTTACCTTGTTTGGTATCACGCGCCTCCACCTCAAATTCCTCAATATGGACGGACGTGAAAATATCTTCCTTAACGACCTTTTCACTGATCACAATGGCGTCTTCGAAGTTGTAACCATCCCAAGGCATGAACGCGACCATGATATTCCGCCCGAGAGCCAACTCCCCGTTTTCGGTCGAGGGGCCATCGGCGATCGCCTGACCCCTTTTAATTTTGTCGCCCGTCGCTACCAACGGTCGCTGGTTGATACACGTGTTCTGGTTGGAACGTTGGTACTTGGCCAGGGTATAGATATCCACTTTGGAATTCATCACCCGCACATTGCTGCGTTTTTTATCAGAAGAGCGGACCACAATACGGGACGCGTCGGCACTGATGACTTCGCCATCGCTTTCCGCAATGATCACCGCCCCGGAATCACGCGCGACGATGCCTTCCATACCGGTGCCGACCAACGGCGCTTCGGCCCGCAACAGGGGCACGGCCTGACGTTGCATATTGGAACCCATCAACGCCCGGTTGGCGTCATCGTTTTCCAGAAACGGAATCAACGAAGCGGCCACACTGATCAACTGTTTGGGTGAAACGTCCATGTAGTTGACCTTGTCGCGGGGCGAAAGAATGAAATCGCCGGCCTGCCGCGCATCCACGATTTCCTTGACGAACCGGTTCTTGTGGTCGAGTTCCGCGTTCGCCTGGGCGATGATGTATTCATCTTCCACCATGGCGTTGTGATATTCCACGATATCGGTGACCTGGCCGTCGATCACCTTGCGGTAAGGCGTTTCAACAAAACCGTATTTGTTGACCCGGGCATACGTACTGAGCGATGCGATGAGTCCGATGTTGGGTCCCTCCGGCGTCTCGATGGGACAAATCCGTCCGTAGTGAGTGGGATGCACATCCCGCACCTCGAACCCGGCACGCTCGCGCGTCAATCCTCCCGGCCCCAGAGCGCTCAATCGCCGTTTGTGGGTGACCTCCGACAACGGATTGGTCTGGTCCATGAACTGCGAGAGCTGACTACTGCCGTAAAACTCTTTGATGGCCGCGGTAACGGGTTTGGAATTGATCAGATCGTGCGGCATGGACACTTCCAGGTCCTGAATGGACATGCGCTCGATGATCGCCCGCTCCATCCGCACCAAGCCGACCCGGAACTGGTTCTCCAGTGACTCGCCGACCGCGCGCACCCGGCGGTTGCCGAGATGATCGATGTCATCGATAGTGCCGATGCCGTTTCTGAGGTCAACGATGTAGCGGACGACGGAAATCACGTCGTCGAGGGTCAACAGCCGGTTGTCTTCGGAGATATTGAGACCGAACTTCTGGTTCATCTTGATACGCCCCACCACCGAAAGGTTGTATCGCTTCGGATTGAAGAACAGGTTGGCGAACAGCGTTTTGGCGATTTCGACGGTGGGCGGGTCCCCCGGACGCAGGCGCTTGTAGATTTCGCGAATGGCGTCTTCCTGGGTTTTGATCTTGCCGAGGATCAGGGTGTCCCGAATCGTCGTGTCCGGGCTTTCTTCATCGATATGCAGAATCCCGAACTCGGAGATTTTATTCTCGGAAATTTTCCCGAGAATTTCTTCGGTAATCCCGGTATTGGATCCGGCCGTCACCTCGCCGGTTTCCTGGTCGATCAGGTCGTTGGCGAGGATGCACCCCAGCAGGGTTTCCGGATCGATTTCGGTCTTGGGCGACCGGGCCATCCGCCCCAGTTTTTTGATGTTGGGCGCTGTGACTTTTTTGCCGGACTTGACCACCACCTCGTCGGTTTTGGAATCCACCACATCTTCCAACACCTTGATGCCGACCATCAGGCTTTTAGCGCCCATGGAATATTTACCCTCGCGGGTGCAGGAGATTTTTTCCACCTGGTAAAACGAGGAAAGGATGTCCTCCTGGCTCATACCGAAGGCGTTGAGCAGAATCGTGGCGGGCATCTTGCGCCGGCGGTCGATCTTGACGTGCAGGATATCTTTGATGTCAAATTCAAAATCGAGCCACGAACCGCGGTCGGGAATAACGCGGGCGGAGTACAGGATTTTGCCGCTGACGTGGGACTTGCCTTTGTCGTGGGAGAAAAACGCACCGGGGGAACGGTGCATCTGGCTGACGATCACCCGCTCCACGCCGTTGATCATGAAGGTCCCGGTATGGCTCATGGTCGGCATTTCGCCGAGAAAAATCTTCTGCTCTTTCACTTCCCGAACGGAATTGATCACGATTTCGGGAACTTTTTCTTTTTCCAGGAGCGCTACGATTTTGGAGTTGATCAGCGTGCGGGACGGAATGAGGGTTTTCCCGCTCTGCGGGTGCTTCACTTCTTCGACGATGTATTTGCCCGGAAGCTCTTTGAGCACACGGGCGCTCACACCGATGCGTTCGCGGTCGAACAGCACCATACGCACCATGATCTTGATGGAATCGGAGTACGTCAGGCCTTTCTGCCGGCACTCGCTCTGCTTGAATTTTTCCTTGTATTTGACCTCTTGTCCGCAAGATTCGCAGACCACACCGGGGCCGCCCATTTCCTTGTATTCGCCGCAACCGCATTCCCAGACCCCAACCTCATAGCCCACATATTCCAGCCGGGCATTGATGTTCAGATCGGAAATCGGGAAGACATCCCGAAACACCTCTTCCAGTCCCTGGATTTTGCGGTCCTCGGGCGTCACCTCGCTTTGCAGAAAATTCTCAAACGACTTGACCTGGATCTCGATCAGGTTGGGAATCTCAATAACCGCTGGGATTTTTGAGAAATTCAACCTGGGTGTGGGGTTGACTTCAATTCGTTCGGTGGTTGTTTTTGTCATAAGGTTTCAGATTCCCTGGGTTGAATTAATAAACGCCTGCCAAAAACAGCTTTAAATCCGCACGAGACCCCTTTATTTGATCTCGACAGACCCACCCACCGCTTCGATCTTTTGCTTGATCTCTTCGGCTTCTTCTTTTTTGACACCCTCTTTGATCTCCTTGGGGGCGCTTTCTACCAGGTCTTTGGCGTCTTTCAATCCCAGGTTGGTGATGCTGCGAACTTCCTTGATCACCTGAATCTTTTTGTCACCAATAGCGGTGAGCACCACATCAAACTCGGTCTTCTCTTCGGCGGCGGCTTCTCCGCCACCCGGCGCTGCAACAACCATGGTCGGCGCGGCCGCGGTGACCCCATACTTGTCTTCCAACTCCTTGACAAATTCAGACATTTCCAGAACCGACATGTTGTCGATAAATGAAACGATATCATCCTTCGTTACAGCCATTTCAAACTCCTTTCTCAACGGAAAATCAAAACAAAACGGTTATAGAACCCGGCAACCGCCACGAACGGTCACCCCTGGGCTTTCTGATCCTTGATCGCATCCAGCGTGCCCACCAGTTTGCGCAACAGAGCGCTGAACACGCCCACAAAATTGGTGGTGGGCCCGTTCATGACGGACAACAACTGGGACAGCAGAACCTCCTTCGAAGGCAGATCGGCCAGCGCCTGGATCTCCTCCAGCGTGACCTGCTGGCCCTCGACCACTCCCGCCACCACATCGGGGCTTTTCTTGACACCCGACCTGGCGTAATCGGCCAGCGCCTTGGCCGGAGCCACGGCATCGTCGAAACTCACCAGCAGGGAAACGGGCCCCTTGAACTCGGATTCCAAAAGCTCCAACGGCGTGTCCTTCATCGCTTTCTTCGCCAGCGTGTTTTTGATCACCCGGAAATCCACCGCGCGCTCCCGCATATGGGTGCGCAGGATCGTCATGTCCGCCGCCGAGATACCGTGATAATGCGCCAATATCGCAGACTTGGCGCGGGTGAACACGTCATTCAACTCATCAATGGTTTGCTGTTTCGCTGATGTCGGCAAAATCCCAATCCTTTCTTACCAAATCCATTACCCGGAAAATCGTCTGCCCGTTTCCAGAGAACCGCCGATTCGGTTAATACGAAACCCGAATCCCCGGACCCATGGTGGTGGACAACGAAATGCCTTTGACATAGGTCCCCTTGGCGGTCGCCGGTTTCATTTTGACCAGGGTGCCCATCAACTCTTTGAAATTCTCGGCCAGATCCTCCACCAAAAAACTGGCCTTGCCGACCGACGCGTGGATGATTCCGGCTTTGTCCACCCGGAAATCGACCTTGCCCGCCTGAATCTGCCGGACGGCTTCCTTGACGTCGAACGTGACGGTGCCGATTTTGGGATTGGGCATCAATCCCCGCGGCCCGAGAATCTTACCGAGCTTGCCGACGGTGCCCATCATGTCCGGGGTGGCGACCACGCGGTCGAAATCGGTCCAGCCGCCCTGAATTTTCTTAGCCAGATCGTCGCCGCCGACAAACTCCGCTCCGGCATCCAACGCTTCCTTTTCTTTCTCGCCCTTGGCGAACACCAGAACGCGGAATTTTTTTCCGCTGCCCTTGGGCAACACCACACTGCCGCGGATGTTCTGATCGGCTTTGCGGGGATCCACCCCCAGCTTCACCGCCACATCTATCGACGCATCGAACTTGGTGACCTTACCTTCCTTGGCCAAGCCGAGCGCTTCGCTCAATTCGTAGACCTTGAGGCGGTCGATTTTTTCCGCCGCGGCATTATATTTTTTACCATGCTTTGCCATACTTCCTTTTACCCTTCTAACCTTCGACTTTGATGCCCATGCTGTGGGCCGAGCCTTCGATAATCTTCATCGCGGCTTCCACGTTAAAGGCGTTCAAATCCGCCTTTTTGATTTCCGCGATTTCCTTCACCTGCTCGCGCGTCACCGTACCCACGTTTTCCTTACTGGGATTGGAGGACCCCTTGGCAATACCCGCCGCCTGCTTGAGCAGAATCGAGGCCGGAGGCGATTTGGTGATAAAGGTGAAACTCTTATCCTCGTAAACGGAAATCACCGCTGGGATGATCATCCCCTCCTGGCCCTGCGTTCGCGCGTTGAACGCCTTGCAGAAATCCATGATGTTGACCCCGGCCTGACCCAACGCGGGCCCTACCGGCGGCGAGGGCGTGGCCTGTCCCGCCGGAATCTGCAATTTAACCTGACTGATTACTTTTTTTGCCATGCTTCACACACCTTCCAATATCGCTCTTAAATTACACGGCCTCGATCTGCGGGAACTCCAACTCCACCGGTGTGGCGCGGCCGAAAATCGAAACCATCACCTTGACCTTGCCCTTGTCGGGATTGACTTCTTCCACCACCCCGTTGAAATTTATGAACGGACCTTCGATCACCCGCACGTTTTCTCCCTTCTCGAAAATGAATTTCGGTTTGGGAGTCTTCGTCTCGCCCTTGATCTGGTCCATCACGTCCTTGACCTCGGTTTCGGTCAATGGCGCAGGCGTCGCCCCGCCGGGGAACCCGGTGACCTTGGGCGTGTTCTTGATCAGGTACCAGATGTCCTGGTCCATCTCGACGTTGATCAACACATACCCCGGATAAAACTTGCGGGAGCTGATCTTTTTTTTGCCGCCGCGGATCTCGACGACCTCTTCGGTGGGGATGATGATCTCCCCCAGCTTGTCCATCAGGCCGGCGTGGACAAAGCGATCCTCCAAGCTCATCTTGACCTTGTTTTCAAACCCGGAGTACGTGTGGATCACATACCATTCTTTGGTTGCAGCACTCTCCATATTCAACCTGAAATCAACGCTTCTACGATTTTTGAAAGAATCGTATCGACGATCCCCAGAAAAACGGCAATGATCAGCACCACCACCATCACCACCATGGTGCCGCCCATGGCATCCTTGCGGGAGGGCCAAGTGACCTTTTTAACCTCGACCTTCACCTCACTTAAAAAAACTTTTGCTTTTCCCAGCATGCCACCGGTCCATTCAATTTTCATACAGGCCAGGAGGGAGTCGAACCCCCAACATCCAGATTTGGAGTCTGGCGCTCTAACCAATTAGAGCTACTGGCCTATTAACTGTTCAAAAAGGCCAATTCAGGTTGGAACCACCCGGCCGATAAACGGTCCGCCGGGCGCACGGGCCCGATCGGCCCGCCCCGGCAACCCTTGTTTACTTGGTTTCCTTGTGAGGGGTGTGCTTTCGGCAGAACCGGCAATATTTTTTAAACTCCAGCCTGGCCGTGGTTTTCTTCTTGTTCCTCGTCGTGGAATAATTCCTGCGCTTGCACTCGCCGCACGCCAAATGAACGATATCACTCATCGCATTACACCCGTCCCGGGCCCGCTCCAAACCGACCCGTCTTCATTGTTCCCATCCGTGATTGACCGCCGCCCTGAAACCGACTGCTGTTTTCTGGAGCCCACGATCGGGATTGAACCGATGACCTCTTCCTTACCAAGGAAGTGCTCCACCACTGAGCTACGTGGGCATTGTAATGTCAACGATTCACCGCTCCCCCGGACCCTAAGGGGTTGCACCCTGGAGCGGGAAACGGGACTCGAACCCGCGACCCTCAGCTTGGAAGGCTGACGCTCTAGCCAACTGAGCTATTCCCGCAAAATATATTATTAATGGTGGGGAGAGGAGGATTCGAACCTCCGAAGGCTGAGCCGACAGATTTACAGTCTGTTCCCTTTGGCCACTCGGGAATCTCCCCAGCTTCTGGAGGCAATTACCCCCTGCCTTGCAATCTCAATAATGAAAAATATTCCTCAACCAACAGGCCGCCATTCCGCGCCAACACGTTACAAATAAAGCAGGCCAAGGGACATCAATCCCTTGGCGGCTGATTCACCATTGACGGTTCAAGCCATTAAAAGACATAGCCCGCGTCCAAAATGAAAGCAGGTATCTTACTTTATTTTTTACGGTTTGTGCAATAAAAGAGAATAAAATCCTTTGGCAAGAAGTCCCAGTATCCCATCCAACGGGCAAACCATACTCTATCACGGAAACCGGCGGAAGAACAAATTTTTTTAAGGGTTTATGCGGTTTTTTCCTGAAACCGCCATTTTTCCCAAAAATCGATTAATTCTTTAATTTTCAAATAGTTATTTATTCCCTACGGTAAATCGTGGATTTTTCAAAAATAATCTCTCCGGAGACCATCGAAAAATCGACCTGCCGCCGCTCCGCATCGAACGGAAGATCCCACCAGTCCTCCCCTTGATTCCGAAATCGGAAGCCAATCAGATCCGCCTCCCTGCCGATATCGACGCCTATATTCTCCAGTCCCAGAGCCTGGTTACCGCCGGCGGTGGCCAGCCACAGGATTTCCGAGCGGTGCAATCCGGGCACTAGTTGTTCCGTTATACGAATTTCATCTAGAAAATTGAGCGAGTCGGCGCTGGCCAGGGAATCGGTGCCGAGTCCCACCGCCATCCCTTTATCCAAAAGGGCGCGTACCGGCATCCATCCCTTCCTGCCGAACCAGCGGGTACTGCCCGGACAAAACACGGCGGAGGCGTTATGGGCCGCCAGCCGGTCAGAATCCTCTTCATCGATACAGTTTAAATGGATTGCGACCAGTTCCCCCAGAACTCCCAACTGCTCCAGGTAACGTACCGGACTGACACCGGGAGGGGTCCACGACGGGTCATAAACCTTCCGCTGGTTGAGCAGTTCAAGAAATTCTCCTTTGCCGTCCCTCAAAAACCGGGTTTCCTCCGCCACCTCCGCCACGTGACAGGAAAACCGGCACCCCATGCGGTCGGCCAGTTGCTTCAATGCCTGAAATAGTGCCGGCGAAACGGAATAAAGCGCATGGGGCGCCAGCGCCAGTTGCACCTTCGAGCCGGTGCCGGGATGCTCCTGAAGAAGCGTTTCCAGCTCCCGGGCCTTGGATTCCGCCACCTCCTTCTGAAAACCCAGGGTCTCCAGAAACAGCACCTGATGAAAGGGCAGGTTCTGGTATTCCACCAGGAG
>SMVT01000038.1 GCA_004357365.1 Nitrospina sp. | reverse complement strand
CCGGAAAAGAACCCGACCAATATTCTGTTCTTCCAACTGGATCACCCGGAAGTCACCCCGGAGGATTTCCTGCAACAAATGGCATCCAAAGGGGTCAAACTGCTGTTGATGAAAGGCGGGCTGTTCCGGGCGGTACTGAACCGCATGGTCACCCCGGAACACACCCAGTCGGCACTGGCCATCGCGCAGAAAATATTGGACCGGTAATCGCGGCATCGGAATTGACAGGAGAGCCCGCAGGCATTAGAATGCACAACGTAACCATTCCCATTTATTAGTGATCAGCAAGGAGCATCAATGGAGGAATTACTGGAACTGGAAAAGCTGGCCATGGATGTGATCAAAAGCCGCTACCTGTTGTGTATTCTGGTGTCGCAGAGGATTCACCAACTGGAAAAAGGGGCGCAACCCTGTATCGAAGTAGGCGAAAACGAATACGATTCACCCAAAACCTACTACGAGCTTGCGCTTCGCGAAATCATCGAAGGCAATATGGACCTGGAGCAAATCTCCATCTGAACCCATTGGGGAATCCCCCCGTCTCATCAATTTCGCCGAGCATTCAATAAAAAAAAGGCCCGTCCATTTGGACGGGCCTTTTGTGTTGCTTGTTTCAATGACAGTTTCAGAGCCTTACTTCACCTTACCCTCTGCGGCCATCTTCCGGGTGCGCTTGGTCATCCAGACCAACCACATTTGGAAACCAAACCATGCCGTTGCCATGATCGGCGGCATGTACAACAGAGATTTGGGCAATTCCGGTTCAAGAATCGTATACAGCCAGGTGGAAATGGCCATATGCTCGTCATGCTCCTGGGCCCAGCCCGACCATTCCATGAAAGCAATCGGGATATAGGTTTTAATCGGAATCTGAACATCGGTTTTGTCCGGATTCTCGGTCATCAAAGAGCGTTTGAACATGATCTTTACCCGACCCTGGTGGTATTTGGAATTCACCACCTGCACACCGCCGGGGGTTTCTTTTGGAAAAATGGCTTCAAACCCGTTGCCCACCAATTCCTCAACGGTCACATCCAGATCGTATCCGTTCGGATTGGGCGCGGCGGTGTCGCTATAGTCCTTGACCATGAAATTGGCCTTCCAAAGATCCACAGGCTTCTTGGAATCGCCGAAAATGAAGTACGGTTTTTCCGCGCCGAACAGCTCTTCCAATTGTCCCGGCCACTGAATGGCGACGGCATCCGGATACGCCGGATCGACGGAGAGAAACCGGTTGTGGTATTCCACCAGGTAGTAAATCGCCTGCTCTTCCTCAGACCAGTTGGACATAACCCACAGGTTGTCCACTTTCGGCTTAAAGTTCCGCTCGCCGCGGGTGATCTGACCGGCCACGGCCACAAAATGCCAGTACTGATTGCCTTCGTAATCCGAAGCGCGGGACTTGATGCGGTCGTCGTCATCCGGGGCCTGCCACATCGGATCGTTGAAATCCGTGGACACCGCTCCAATCCGACGCTTGGACTTGATCAAAAAGTCATTGATCGGTTTGTTGGTCAACCGATCAATCTTTTTCCGGGGACACAGGGAATTGACAAACGCCGCCAGTTTCCACCGGTCTTCAATCGTGATCTTGTCTTTGAAGTTCGGCATCGGCGTCCCGTTCATTCCGGTGGAAATCGTCCGGACAATGTTGAACGGGTCGAAGTGATTGCGCCGGCTACCGCGGAAATTCCAGCACTGCTGCCAGTCGGCCGCCATAATCGCGAATCCCCAATCGTCTTTCATCGTCGGGTTACCGTCACCCCGGCCTTCGCCGCCGTGACACTCGAAACATTTGTTCTTCAGGAAGATCTCTTTACCGGCATCGATATCCTCCTGAGGCACACCGAAATGATAGGGACCCTTGGTTCCCCAGGGGTTCGACCCGAAATCCTGTACGTAGACTTCTTCATCCTCGTCCGCAAAATCACGGTCCTGAACCAGGGATTTGACGAATTGAACGACCGCTTCGATTTCGTCTTCACTCAGGATTCCACTCCAGGACGGCATGGCGGACCCCGGCAACCCGTTTTTCACGGTATCGATCAGGTTTTGGTCCAAAGGAAGGTCGCCGGAATCGGTCCAGCGGATTTTAAAAGTCCCTTGAATAAAATTCCTGGGACGGGTGAACAAACGATCCGCCGACGGCCCGTTACCCTCGCCCTCAATTCCGTGACACCAGACACAGCGTTTGAAATAAACTTTCTTGCCCAGTTCCAGTTTGTCTGTCTGAATCAGATCCGCTGGCTGTGCTTCCTCCGCCAGAAGAGTTGACGGCAGGCCGGCCACCAAAAAGATCACCAGTCCGGCAATCAACTGCCTTAACGATTTTCTAGACTCCGTCAGCATATCTCCCTCTTTATTTGAAATTTCAAAATGTGAAATAAATAGTTTTATTAATTATTCTCCACCACCTGCGGCAGAGGACTCTTCATCAAAAGTTCTCGGATGCCATCCGGTGTACCAGTACTCAAACAGGATGACTTTCCAGATTTCGTCCGTTTTCAAGTGCTCTTCCCAAGCCGGCATCGCCGAGGACCACGGAGTCGATTCGTTCGGCAATCCCGGACCGCCTTTGGCCACCCGCCAGAACAGGAAGGATTCGCGCAGCATGGCGATGGTTCCCGGGTCGACGAAGTTCGCAGGGGTCGGGTTGAACACATGGGAGAACATTCCCAGACCGTTCAACTGGTCGCCGTGGCAGTAATGACATTCCCTAAAGAAAATCGTTCCGCCTTCGGTGACCGATTTCATGTACTCCTGCTTGTCGGCATCCAGAAAGGGGAAGCTGTCCTTGTAATTGTCCTGCTCGTCAATTCTGAAAGGATTCTGCAATCCTTCCAGCGTGAAGTTCTTGCCGTGCACCCGGGTGGTCGCCGGCGGCGCCGGGTGAACCGTACGCAACTCAACCGGTTCCGGAAACGAGGGATAAATAAACTGATAGGTGCCGAAACCCACCAGAAGGGGCATGGAGGCAAACACGATGTAGCGCGCCAGCTTGTACTCTCCGGTAACCGTCCTTACGATGGGTTTTCGGAATTCAGCGAAGGTCGCCGGATCCTGCGAAACATACAGGAACGTCCCGATCCCCCAGAGCATCATATAGGTGATCAACAAGGTCCAAGGGATGGGCGGGAACAGCACGGACTGGTAAAAATAAAATCCCAATAAAAAAACCGCCAACCCGTTCAGGGAGATCGGGGGCTTCAACTTCAAAACGAGGTTAAAAGCGAGACAATAGGCCACAAACAGCAAATAATAAACGTAGCGGTTGACTATCCAGGTAGGTTCTTTGGGCGTCATCAGCGGAAACAAACCATAGTGGAAAGCGGCCCAACCGACCACGTATAAGATTAATCCTTTCACTACATTGTTCATTCCTACCATCCCTCCTGGATCAGCCTTCCGGCTGGGTGTTACTAATAAAATCCACCAATTTCTCCAGCGCATTGACGGATAATTTGTTGGCAAAGTCTTGCGGCATCAGACCATCCGGAAACGGCTCCCCTTCTTCTTCATTGAACACCACGTAAGCGCTGGGATTCAGGATGGACTCCCTGACGTATTCACGGCCGTTCCTAGCCTTGCCTTTATAGTTTGGATTCTTGATCCGCTGCGGAGCATTGATCTTTTCATGCAGTTTGGGCCCCAACTCACCCACCGCGCCGGGAATTCCCGGAATGGTGTGACAGAGCGGACAACCCAGCGTGTTGACTATTTCTTCGATCGACTCGGTGCCGGTCACAAAGATGGGACGATCCTCATCCTCTTCATCGGTCTCCGCGATTTCCCCTCCGCCGGTGGGCAGAGGAATCGTGACGCTGGCGAAGTCACCGGGCGTGTCTTTCGACTGCAGCCAGGCGAGAACCGAGTTCAACTCGATCGGGCTCAAGCTGATCGGCGGCTTGCTGATGACCGGCATCGGACTGACTTTATCACCCGTTTTACCATATCCCTTAACCACGTAACAGGACGGACACATCAGCGATTCGCGCAGGTAATCCTCACCCACCAGGTCATCGCCCGCATCCGCACGGCGGTACTCCTCGGGAACCTGGTCGGGTTTGCCCTTCACGATCTGCGTAGCGCCGTCCGTTTCACCAATCCTGATCGGCTCGTTCAGATAACGGTCTTCCTTGATCCGGGCGTGGCTGCGCTCCTCAACCCCGAACAGGTTGGGACAGCGGCCGATGTTGTCACCGGGATCGAAGGTGTGACAGAGCGGACACTGCCCTTTACCGATCGCTTTCGTACCTGCGACCGCTTTGGCGCCGAACACGATGATCCGTCCCATTTCGGCGTACTGATCCATGGTGATGTCATCAGAAATTTCTGCGCCGCCCACAGGGGGTGGATCACTTCTTTGTTGCGGCAGCCAGTTGGTGTAACCGGCCAGAAGGATGGAAATGGTGACATAGAAGAACGCCGCCCGAATAATCGGGGGAGACTGGTCTTCGATCCCTTCATTCTTATAGAATACTCCCCAAATCAGCAGGGTGCCCAGAATAGCCAGCATCTGCCAGCCAACAAAACCCAGTTGCTCCACCTGGTTCAAGTCGAACATGTGGTTGGTCAACGCTAAATTGATTAGGACCCCTGCGGCAAAAATCGTCCCCCACAACTTCATATTGGCCCCCTCATGCTCCCGGCAATTCAGGATCACACTGATAAACGCATACATCGAGAATACCACGCACATCAGGCTGACGAACGTCCACAGGATGTCTTGTTGTTCAGGAAGCATCCTTGTCTCCTCTCCTTCAAGAAAATTTATTTAAAAAGCTTAACGCGTAAACTCCAATAACCCGTTATTGCTGTTGCTGGGCTGGCACAGGAACCCCTGCCGGAACCTTCACCTCGGTTGGCTTGCCGGTCAGACTGCCGACCCAGAACACGACCACAAACTGCACCCATACAAACAGGGCGTTGAACGTCAGCATCTTGCCGGCTTCACCGATAGTCAGGGTGTAGGCATCCACGGAGTTGTCCCGAACCACTTCCGTCACGTGCCAGAACAAGCGCACGGAAGACCGGATGTAACCCATCAAGCCCATCAGCCAGGTGAATGAAATCGCCAGCAGGAAGATCGCGTAGGTGGCTACTCGCGACTGGGTTCCCCACTGGATATCCCCGTAGGATTCGGCGTCCTTGAACATGGAGATATTGATAGCCGTACCGGCAAACAGAGTGGTCAACGTAGTCGTCACCTGAGGCACCGACAATCCGACCCGCTGGTTCGCCGGCAGGACGTACCCGTATAAGCCCAGGAAGATGACATTGGCCGCCGCCAGGACGAAAATGGCGCTGAGCCAGCAGTTGCCCTGGGTGGCCCAACTGACAGTGATCTTCTTGTTCGCCCTCTGATACAACAGAAAACAAAGAATGGTGGTTATGATCATCAGGTTCACCGCGGTGTTCTTGGCAGACATCACGCCAAAGTGGCCAATCACCGGATGTTGTGCGCCACCCATCGCTTTCAACTCCGCCGGAGTCATAACAATGGTGTGCGGGGTCATCCACATGGTGAAACAGATGATCAACAACAGCACCATGTATTTACAGTATTTCATGTACCGGTGCGAGCCTTTGACCCGGGACATGGAGTTGTGCAGATAAGAGTTGGCCGCGAAGAACAACAGCCCGATCATAACCGCCTGAATGATGAACAGCCAGGCCATGATGCCGCCCATGAGAGTGATCCCCATTTGCTGACGGAACGCGTACACCTCTTTCATCAGCCAGTAGCCGGCGAACGGCAGGGGGATCAATCCGAAGATGCAGATGAACATCGCGATATAACACACCCAGTCGTAATGGGCTTTTTCTTCCGCGGTTTTGGCGGTGAGATAATGATAGGCCGCGTAGGCGCCGACGATACCGCCGCCAAACACGATGTTCCCGAGAATCCGGTGAACGCCGACCGGGTTCCACAGCGTGGAATGGATGACGTGCCAGATGTTGCCCAGGAACCGGCCCTGCTCGTCGATCCCGCCGGGGGCCTGCATGAAGGTCGCCCAGGAGTTCGCGAGAAACATCAGAACCGTACCGACCAGGTTCAACAGAACGGAAAGACTGACGTGGATCCATTTCAGGAACGGATCGTCCTTCATTCTGTCCCAGCCGTAATAGTAAACGTACAAAATGCCGCTTTCCGCCAGGAACATCAACGCGTAGACGTGCATAACGGGACGGAAAATACCGGCCATGTATTTGAAGAATCCCGGGAACAGGGTAATGAACGTGAACAGCAGAATCCCCCCGAGAATCGCAGTCCAGGAATACGCCGTCAGGCTGACCTTCATCAGATCATG
>SMVT01000037.1 GCA_004357365.1 Nitrospina sp. | reverse complement strand
GCGTAGGCCAACGCTTCCCGCCAGGTGACGTTGGTGACCGGCAAGCCGCCCTTCCCTTTGGGAAATCGGCCGTCCTCCCAATGGCCGGGCAGTTCGTGGAATTGCGTGTCGTCGACAAACTTTTTGTATTCGCGGTTGGTCACCTCATACTGGTCGATGTAAAACGCGTCCAGGTGGACCCTGCGCTCCGGGTGCTGGTCCTTATAGAGAGGCTTGACGGTACCGATTTTCAGATGGGTGTTTTCCGGATCGGTGCGGTTGGTTCCCATAATGAATTCCCCGGCGGGAACCAACATCATCGCCTTGCCATCCACTTCGGAAACCATTTTGGGAGGCTGCGGATCCGGGGCCCCTTCACAAGCGGACAGAACAAACAACGAAACGAATAATATCCTGATACGGGCTTTATAATTTGAGAGCATTCAGAGGAACCGGGTGGGATGCCGCCGCATGAAGGCTCTAATTTTTGTCATCTTCACCTTTTTCATCTTCACCTTTGTCATCATCGTCATCGTCATCGTCGTCGTCATCGTCGTCGTCGTCATCCTCTTCTACCAGGGTTTTCTGGAGCTCTTCTTCCTCTGCCGCGTCCATCAGTTCTTTTATCTGCTCGTAGCCCGTGGCCATCCGCTGAATGTTGGTCAGCAGGGTGATCAGCTCGGCATTCCCCATTTCCTTAATGCCTGCTACCAGGGAACCCCGTTCATCCTCCCCGAATTTTTCATCGAACTTGTCAAATGCTTCTAATATTTTGTCTTTGCAGTGAAGCAGGTCGAAAAAAAAACTTTGAATTTCAATTTTAGCCATATCCCCCTTGCCTCATGGTCGATAAACATTTTTGGGAAACTTCACACCTCCCACTCGAAATGAAAGTCCAAAATACCACAAAAATAACGTTTTTTTACAATCGTTAATTTCCAGGAAATGGTTTCGGATCATCTCCATCCAGAAAGTACCCGTTTGAGAAAACCACCCCATCTCCCCGCGATTAAATTTTGTCTCAAGGAAGCTATTGAATTATAATAGCTGAATCGAGCTGTGGCATAGTATGATCGCATTAATTCGAATATATTAACCGACTTTACTTTCCGGGACAATCTCATGGCTGAAGGAGAACGTTTTGTAGACAACGGTGACGGCACCGTCACCGACACCAAATACAAACTGATGTGGCTGAAGGTGGACAGCTATCAGAAGAGAGGCAAGTGGTGCAGTTGGAAAGGAGCTCACAAGTTCGTCGCCCGGCTGAATGAAAAAAAATTAGGGGGGCATGAGGACTGGCGACTGCCCAAAAGCCAGGAATGCCGCAACCTGTACGACCACGACAGTAAAAATTACGATTTCAACGACGACATCGTGCATATCGATTACAAATTTCCCGAGGGATGCGGGTTCACCTACTGGTGCATTGAGGACAACGGGATCAACGCCATGGCGTATAATTTTTACAGCGACCGTGGTTACCTGATACGAAAATCCACGAAGGAAGCGGCCAACATGTCGTGCCGTCCCGTCCGAACGGCGGGAAAAGCCTCTGTTCAGGGACGAACGTCAGCCACCGGACGCAGCCGGCGGGAATAAATTCCTGGCGAGGGTGTCCTGCTGAGCCGGCCGCAGGGCAGGATTGACAGGACACCCTGAGTCCTTCGACCCGCTCAGGACAGGCTCTGTCGAAGGCTGACCGCCTGCAAAGGAGTTGAACCATTTCCGATTCCACAGACATTCAAACATCCAGGCCACCCGGTTTGCACCGTGCTACCGTAGCGGAGGTGCATGTGTCGAACCTGCGGCACAACGTGCAGGCTCTGCGCTCCCTGCTCCAACCCGGTGTCCGGTTGATGGCCGTAGTCAAGGCCGACGCCTATGGTCATGGCGCCGGGCCCTGTACCCGGGCCGTGCTCGAGGCCGGTGCGGATACCCTGGGCGTGGGCATTCTGACCGAGGGCATCGAATTGAGGGAACAGGGCATCAAGGCGCCCATCCACGTGCTGGTCGGCATTTTCCCGGACGAGGCGAACGAGTTGATTCAACACAATCTGACCACCACCCTTTACAGCCGGCCGCTGGCGGAAACCCTCTCCCAACGGGCAGGCCGGTTGGGAAAGGACGTCGGCGTCCACATCAAAGTCGATACCGGCATGGGACGGCTCGGCGTGTCCCCGGATCAGCTTCCCGGTCTGGTGGAATACATCGCGGGTCTGAACAATGTTCGGATTGAATCCCTGTTCACCCACCTCTCTTCCGCGGATGATTCCGATCCCGAATTCACACAAAACCAGATCGCTCAGTTTCAATCCGCGCTCGAACAATTGCAAGCCGCGAAATTCAACATCCCCCTGGCCCATTGCGCCAACAGTGCCGCCCTGCTCCAGTTTCCGGAGAGCCAGTTCGACCTGGTCCGGCCCGGAATCGCCTTGTACGGGGCGTTACCCGCTCCCGGACTGGGTTCGGTGGCGGACGCTTTAACCACCGTGAATAAAAGTTTCCCCCTGCTTCCGGTCATGCAATGGAAAACGAGGATACTGACCATCAATTCCCTGCCCAAAGGATCTCCGGTCAGCTACGGCCAGAAATTCGTCACTTCACGCGACAGTAAAATTGCCACCCTGCCCGTCGGTTACGCCGACGGACTGGAACGCCTGCTGACGAACCGCATGCAGGTGCTGGTGCGCGGCCACAAGGTCCCGCAAGTCGGTACCATCTGCATGGACATGTGCATGGTGGATGTAACGAATATTACCGGGGTGCAGGAGGGGGACGAGGTGGTGCTGATCGGTCAACAGGGCAATGAAACGATCACCGCCGACGAGATGGCGGCCCAGGCGGATACCATCCCTTACGAAATTTTATGTGGCGTGGGCAAGCGGGTGCCGAGAATTTATCTTCCATAAATCAATTATTTAGACCCATTAATTTCATCCAGTTTGCTAACACCGTTTTCAACACACCAGCGGTGGATTCCATCGATTATTTTGATGGTCACGGCAGGATCGAAAAAATTGGCGGTGCCCACCTGAACCGCCGAGGCGCCCGCCATTAAAAACTCCAGCGCATCTTCCGCCGTCCGGATGCCTCCGATGCCGATCACCGGAATAGTGACCGACCGCGCCACCTGATACACCTGATAGAGGGCGACCGGTTTGATGGACGGGCCCGATAACCCGCCGCTGGTATTGGCGAGATAAGGTTTGCGGGTGGTGATGTCCAGCGCCATCCCCAAGTAAGTGTTGACCAGTGAAACGGCATCGGCTCCCGCCTGTTGAGCGGCCTGCGCGATCTCACAGATATCGGTCACGTTGGGGGACAGCTTCACGATCAAATATTTCGAGGTAACGGGGCGCACCGCCGCGACCACCTGCTCCACAATCCGGGGACTGGAGCTGAAGGCCAGCCCGCCCTCTTCCACGTTGGGACAGGAGATATTCATTTCCAGCGCGTCGATCCGTTCCAGCCCGGACAATTGCTCCGCCATTTCGGCATATTCTTGGACCGTGTCTCCGAAAAAGTTAGCGATGATGCGGGTCCGGTAGGGTTGCAGGAGGGGAAGTTTCTCATCCCGGAATTTTTCGAGACCGACATTCTCCAACCCGATGGCATTGAGCATGCCGGAAGCGGTTTCGAACACGCGAGGCACCGGATTGCCCACGCGGGGTTTCAAGGAAAGCCCTTTGGTGCAAAATCCACCCAACCGGTTGAGATCAAGAAACGGAATGAATTCCAAGCCATAGCCAAAAGTGCCGGAAGCGGCGATGACCGGATTGCTCAATTCTAAAGAGCCCAATTTGACAGAAATATCAGGTCCGGAGGGCATCGGATAATTTATTAAAATTTGTCAATATTAACATACGGCCGATTCCGTTTAACCCCTGAAAGTACAATGACTTTTGCTTGACACCCCAAATAAGGAAATATATAATATTTCCAGTTCAATCGGGAGGAAGGTTTGGGCTGTCCCCGATCACCGGCTCTATCAAATTAACAGATTTTTTCCCGCTCCGCATATTTTTCATCAGCCAGAATCCGACTCTCCCACCCACCAACCCTAACGGCGAAATCAAATCTCATCTTTCAATAACCTCTCACTCCCAAAAAATCATGTCTGCCAAACTATTTAACGAACCTCAATCCAGCGAACGGCACCAGCATAAAACCATTAGAAAAATCGACGATTTGATTCTTGATGCGGAAAAAGAGGCGCAGACGGAAATCGACCAGAAACTGCGCTTCAACAATACCCGAATGCTTTTATTGGTTCTGTTCGGAGTGGGATTATTCTATGCCTTCATCAACGGACCGCAGAACCTGTCCATTCCCATGCCATCGTTTTTGACCGACGAACCGCAGGTCGCGGAAGCGCCTCCGCTTCCGGGACTGATTCCCAAACCCATTCCTTTCCCGGTAGGGGAATCGGCTCCGGCGCAGGAAGCCCAGACGGCTTCGGTTCTCGCCCAGCCCGAAACAACTGGTCAGGATTTGAGTCCTTTGGAAAATGAAGTGATGTCCATGATTCAACAGAACTTGGGAAAACCGGAACAGGGGAATTCTAAAGCCATCGCGGAACCGGCAGAACCCGCGTCACCCGGCGAGCCGAAATCTCCCGGCTTCACCAGCCCGTCCCCTTTTGCACCTGAAACCGGAAGCGCCCAAGCACCGGCGGCCCCCAGGGCTCCCACGATGGCCGCGACATCCAACATAGCGGCTCCCAAGAGCCCAACGCCCACAGCTTCTCCACAGCTAACGGCGGCGCAAAGCCAGTATTTCATTCAAGTGGGTGCTTTCTCGGTCAAATCCAATGCCGACCGGGTGATCAAGCGACTGATGTCCGGCGGATTTTCCCCGCTCGTCCAAACCCGGACAACCCGCTCGTCTATGCATGTGGTGTTTATCGGGGGGTTCGCGGATGAAAGCAGTCCCCAGAATATGATCCGGGAGTTGAAGCAAAAGGGATTGAATCCCGTCTTAAAAAAGAACGACAACGGCAGCTACTCCATTATTCTGGGCCAGAAACGATCCAAAGCCAAGGCGGCGAGGCTCAAAGATGACCTTGCCCGAAGGGGCATCTTCACCAGCCTGAAGCAAATGAAAATGGACTCGCGCATATATATCGTCCGTGTCGGCCATTTCGACAGCAATACGAGCGCCGTCCATAATCAGAAAAAAATCGAGAATATGGGATACATAGGAACCCTGATCCGCAAGAAATCCTGATCCCCCCGATCCATGGAGCCCTCATCCTTCCGAAGGAGGCTTTTTTTTCAATTCCTTCGCAATATTTCGGGGAATCCGGATTTTTCCCTGTAATATATCGGACGGATATTCGACCTATTGGAACCAAGGTGGTTCTTATCCATTTAAGGGTTTTTACCCTACTTGTTCAGGAGTTGTTCATGAAAAAATCGATTATCGTTTTATCCGCATTGACTTTCCTGCTGGCTCTCGCGGTCTCTAACCTGACTTGGGCGGACCGGGACCACCAGGAAAAGGGTTCCGGTATGAAAACCTCTAAATCTTCTCATGTAAAAGCCAGTGGTTCCGGTATGGACTCTGATGAGAAGCACAGCGAGGACCATAAGACCCAGAAGGCCAGCCACCTGGAAGAAGGCAGTGGAGGCATGCAGTCCCCGGATCAACAAACCGGCCCAATGAAAATGGAAGAAAGCAGTGGCCCCGGTCATGAAATGAAAACCTCCGCACCCATGCGCGAGGGCAGCTGACGCAGAATCCAAACGCTTTGTTTGAGAGCCAGGGATCCCCAGGGTCCCTGGTTTTTGTTTTTCTTTTTTCATGAAATTTGTCACCAATTCTTGTAGAATCGTCATGGCTTGACTCAGAAGGATTTCCAATCCTTATTATCCGTTCTACATTCCAATCGCCATTCGTTGAATCATTCCCGTACCGTTCACAACCCGGAACGCTGGAACGCCCTTCGCCATCCGGCTCCATAATGCTCACACCCTGTTTGCTATGATCATGGACTTCGTTTATATGCTGGCAGGCCTCGCTTTATTGTATTTCGGCGGCGCAGCCCTGATCACCGGAAGTTTGAGAATCGCCCACCATTTCAAAATCAGCCCGTTTGTGATCGGCGCGACGGTGCTCGGATTCGGCACCTCTGCCCCGGAGTTGGCGGTCAGCCTGCGGGCCTCCTTTCAGGGAGCGGCGGAGTTGGCGGTGGGCAATGTCATCGGGAGCAATATTGCCAACGTGGGACTGGTGCTGGGATTGACCGCTCTGATCGTACCCCTGTCCATGGACCAGAAACGGTTTCGATCGGGAACCCCTCCCCTGTTGCTGGCCAGCTTCCTCATCGTGTTTCTGGTCTGGGACTTGACCCTCTCCCGCTGGGAGGGTTTGTTGTTGCTGGCGGGGCTGTTCGTTTACGTCTGGAGAACGCTCAAAGCGGATTCCGGATCGGAATTTCAGTTGGATGAGGAGTTTTCGCTGTTCGCCGGCAGGGGCATGGGCTATCAAATTGCGCTGACCGTCGCCGGGTTGGCTTTGTTGGTCTTGGGTGCGGAAGGGATGGTCTACGGCGCGGTGAACATCGCCCGCCGCATCGGCATCAGCGAATGGTTTATCGGGGTGTCTATCGTGGCAGTGGGAACCAGCCTGCCGGAAATCGTCTCGTCCCTGATGTCCGCCCGGCGGGGCCATGGCGAAATGGCGCTCGGAAACATCTTTGGAAGCAATATTTTTAATATTTTCATGGTTCTGGGGGCCAGCGCCTTGCTCCGGCCGCTGATCATTCAGGAACCCATCCATCCGGACCTGTTGATCACCACCGGAGTGACCTGCCTGTTGCTGATTCTGATCCGGCTGGAGCGCCAACTGACCAAGCACGATGGCGTCATCCTGCTGGTGTGCTATTTCGGCTACATCGGCCTGAAGGGGATGGGGATTTTTTAGCGGCTACAGTTCTTCGGCCGCGGACGGCACGTTGGAGATTTCCGCATCTATCGGTTCCGCTCCAAACGTATCGAAGGGTGTGATAACGACTTCCGAATCGATATTCTCCGTCGTTTCCTCCGCAGCGGTTCCCGCATCCGCCGGTTCCGTGGTTTCGGCGGGGGCCGCCGCTTCGGCCTTCACTGCCTGCGGTGGCGTTCTTTTGATATGTTTGAAACGCCACAGTTGCTGTTTGTAAAGCCGGTTGTCCGCATCCAGGGCCAGGGCCTTCTGAATGGTTTCGATGGCCTGATCCTTTTTCCCACGGACGTAATAAATTTCCGCCAGAGTGTCGAGGTATTTGGGGTTTTGCGGATGGGCCTGCACCGTTTTACGAGACAGGCGTGTCGCCTTCTTCAGTCTGGTTTTCTTCTTGGCATACAACCAGGCCAGGCGGTTCATCACCGGGTACGAATCCGGAAGAATATTATGGGCCTTTTCACAATGGCCGATGCTGACCCGGTAAAACCCTTTCTTCTTATAAGCTTCGCACAACCCCTGGGAAACCCGGCCGTTATGGGGTTCCATTTTGGCGGCTTTCAGCAAAATCTCAACCGCACGGTTGGCGTTTTTGTTCTCGGTCTGGGCGTGTCCCAGGGCCAGCATGTACCGGAGGTTTTCCCTATCCGCTTTGTACGCCCGTTCAAATGATTTTGCGGCTTGGGAAACCTGGCGGGTCTCCATCAGGATTTGCCCCAGCCCATAATGCGCGCCTCCCAGTTTCGGGTCCAGTTCCACGGCGGTCTCCAGAGCGGTTTGCGCCTCATCCCATTTTTTATCCTGGGATAACAGTTTTCCCAACAGGTAAAATCCCTCACCGTTCTGGTCATTCAATTGCACCGCTTTGCGCAACGCCAGCTCGGCTTTTTCCTGGTCATGGGAGATCAGGTAAATTTTCCCCAACTGGGTTTGAATGGCGGGGTTTTGCGGATCGAGTTTTTCCGCGGCCTGGTAGGAATCCAGGGATTTTGCGTAATCTCCCTTTTCCAGATACCAGTGCGCCACTTTCGTCCGGGCTTTCAGATTTTCCGGGAACAATTCCACGACCCGCTCGAACTCCCCCAGCGCATCCTCTTCCTGATTGTTTTTGATGAACAGCTCGGCCAGGACCAAATGCAGTTCCGGTTCCTCTTTCTGAATCCGGACCGCCTGTTTCATTTCATGAATCGCTTCGGCGAGTTTGTTTTCCTCCAGGTACAATTCCGACAGCAGGCGGTGGGGCCGGTAAAATTCCGGATCGATCCGGGCGGCCATCCGCAGGGCGGCGATGCCTTCGTCCCGCGTGCCTTCACTCAATTTCAGGGCTCCCAATTCGTAAAAGGCACGGGAGTTTTGGGGATCATTTTCGATGACCGAATGGTAGATGTCGGCCGCTTCCTTGAATTGACCTTTGCCGGAATACACCTTGGCCAACTTGATGCGGTAGTTGTTTTCCGAGGGTCGAAGGTCCAGCGAGCGCTGGAACTGGGTCAGTGCCTGATTCCATTCCTTCTTCTGCAGATAAACTTCACCGAGCCCGGCGTAGACGTGGGGGTTGTTGCGGGATATTTTCAGCGCCTTCAGAAATTCGCCTTCAGCATCCGAAAACTTCTTTTGTCCCAGGTAAACCGTGCCTTTATTCAAAAAATCACTGACGCTGTTGGGTTCCGGGCCGGAAAACTGCATGACCGCCCAAACGGCCACCGCCAGGCCCGCCACAATCCCGAACACGGTTTTTCCGGATTTGGGAATTTTTGTTATAAACCTGAAGACCGATTTCATTCCGGATTCGCCGGGAACGGGTTGGGATGCCACGGGTTCCGGAATAATATCCTCCGCCGATACCGACAGGGCTTCACTGATGGGAGCGAGTTTTTCAACCGGTTCTTCTTTTTTGGGCTTTGAAGAGGACTTGGGTTCCGGCTTGGCTTTGGTCATGTGACACTGGCCTTCAAAATTCGAGCCTTCATCCACAATCAGCTGATGGGTCTTGATGTTCCCCGTCAGTTCGCTGTTCTCTTTCAGGTTGATTTTGTTTTCCGCCTCCACATCACCCTGGATCGTACCCATATTGGTGATATCGTAAGTCTTGATTTTGCCCTTCACGAATCCCCCCTTGCCGATCACCAGGTGTTCCGAGGAAAATATCTCTCCCTCAAATTCTCCGCCGATATGGAGAACGCCTTTGCTGTGTAAAACTCCCTTGAGTTTCACTCCCTCTTGAAAATAGGAATCCATAATTTTTCCGCTGTTTGAATGATTGAGGAATACTCAGTGATTTGTTTCAGATTAATTCCTTTCATCTTTAAAATCAATAAAATTAACGGGTTATGATGAATTCCGCCCGCTGTCAGGAAATGATTGAAAGTAGGTGTAAAAAAGGTTTTGCATGTCCTTTCGACCCCCGGGCAAACCCATTTTCCGGGTGAAATTCAAGGGGAAGCCGACCGGGCCTCATTGAATAAAAACCCAAATCCTGTTATTTTACCTGCCTCACTCACGAGGCCTCTGTTTCGTGAACCCGCACCCCAGTTCCGGAGATTTAAATGACCAGAAGCGATGGGCGCACGCCCAATCAAATGAGAGCCGTATCCATCAAGAAACATTTCATCAAACACGCCGAGGGGTCCGTCCTGATCCAGGTGGGAAACACCCAAGTCATCTGCAACGCCAGCGTCGAAGACAAGGTGCCGCCGTTTTTACGGGATAAAAAACAAGGCTGGGTTACCGCCGAATACTCCATGCTTCCGCGCTCCACCCACACCCGCACCCCCCGGGAATCTTCCCGCGGCAAAGTCTCCGGCCGCACCCAGGAAATCCAGCGGCTGATCGGACGCTCCCTGCGCACCGTGGTCGACATGGAACAACTGGGCGAACGGACCCTCTGGATCGACTGCGACGTCATTCAGGCGGACGGGGGAACCCGGACGGCCTCCATCACCGGCGCTTTCGTCGCCATGTGCCTGGCCCTGAAACAGCTGAAAAAGGATAAGCTGATCGATGTTTTTCCAGTTAAGGATTTCCTTGCGGCGACCAGTGTTGGGATTCTGAACGGAAAAAAGATTCTGGATCTGGATTACAGCGAGGATTCGGAGGCGGAAGTGGATATGAACATCGTCAAAACCGGAAGCGGCGGATTCGTGGAAGTTCAGGGAACCGCGGAGCGGGAACCTTTCTCGGACAAGGACATGACGGACCTGCTCAGCCTGGCACACAAGGGCATCAAGGAGTTGATCGTCCTGCAGAAAAAAGCCCTCGGAAGCCTGAAGTGAAAATCATTGGCGACTTATACCGATTCGCAGAGAACCGGGCAGTTACCGGTGCCGGTCCACGCCGATGCGGGGGCAATATTTTTCCACCGGACATTCACTGCATAGCGGAGACATCGGCTTGCAGCAGGTCTGCCCGAATCCCACCAGCCATTCATTAAAGGAACGCCAGTATCGGGCCGGCAGTTTGCCCCGCAGGGCGGCTTCCGTTTGGTCGGGAGTGGCGGTTTCGACATACCCCCAGCGGTTGGTGATGCGGTGCACATGCGTGTCCACACAAATCCCCATGCCGTCGAACGCCAGGATCAAGGTCAGGTTGGCGGTCTTCCGTCCCACCCCTTTCAGCGTCAACAAGTCCTCCAGAGTTTCGGGAACTTCGCCGTTAAAGCGGTCACCCAGGTCGGAGCACAAGGTTTTCAGGACCCGGGCTTTATTCCGGTAAAACGCCACCGGATAAATCTCGCGTTCCAGTTGCCGGGTGGACAGCTTGAGAAGCGTCCGAGGGCTTTTTACCCGCCGGAACAGGCGGGCGCAGGCCGATTCGGTGACTTCGTCCCGGGTGCGGGAGCTGAGCAGGCAGCCTACCAGAATGCGGAAGGGGTCGGCCTTTTGGCCGATTTTCACCATCGCCGGGGGCGTCCTCGACCCCAAGAAGATCTTCAGCCGGCGGAGAATCTGGACCAGAATGCGATTATTCATGTGAATTCAAGGGGTCGAGTCTAGAAAACACCCCGGGTTTTTGTTACTATAACCGCTTCAATCTTCGGGCGTTCCGTCCGGAAGGGACTCACTGTTCAACACGAAAACAAGGTAATGCAACACACCCTATCCATATTAGTGTCCAACAAATTCGGGGTGCTGTCCCGGATTTCGGGCCTGTTCAGCGGCCGCGGTTACAACATCGAGAGTTTGAACGTTGCGGAAACCAACGACCCGGCTGTTTCGCGCATGACCATCGTTACCCGCGGCAACGATAAAAAAATCGAGCAGATTACCAAACAACTCAATAAACTGGTGGATATTATCAAAGTCATCGACCTGACCGAGGAAAATTTTATCGACCGGGAAATGGTCCTGATCAAAATGAATGCCGAACCGAAGAACCGCGAAGAAATCCTGCGTATTGTGGAAATTTTCCGGGCCAAGGTCGTCGACGTCAGTCCGTCCACCTACACGATAGAAATCACCGGGGATAAGGGTAAACTGAAGGGCATCCTGGAACTGTTGCGGCCCCTGGGCATCAAGGAAATCGTCCGTTCGGGACGTATCGCCCTGAGCCGTGGCATGAAATCCATCACCTGACTCAGCCCCGGAAACGTAAAGGAGAAATCTCTTGGGCAAGATATATTACGACAAAGACGCTGACCTGAAAATCCTTAAGAAGAAAACCATCGCCATCGTCGGCTATGGCAGCCAGGGGCACGCCCACGCCCGCAACCTGCATGACAGCGGGATGAAGGTGATGGTCGGCCTGCGCAAAGAAAGCGCGTTCTGGAAACGCGCGCAAAAGGACGGCCTGAAAGTCATGACGGTTCCGGAAGCGTCCAAGGCGGCGGATATTATCATGATTCTGATTCCGGACGACAAACAGCGGGCAATGTATGAAAGCGATATCAAGCCACACCTGAAAAAAGGCAACGCCATTGCCTTCGGACACGGATTCAACATCCATTTCGGCCAAGTGGTTCCACCGGACAACGTCGACGTGTTCATGGTCGCACCCAAGGGACCGGGCCATCTGGTTCGACGGACCTACGAACAGGGCGCGGGTGTGCCCTGCCTCCTGGCGATCCAACAGGACGTCACCAAGAATGCCAAAAAAATCGCCCTCGCCTATGCCAAGGCTATCGGCGGTACGCGGGCCGGCGTTCTGGAGACCACCTTCAAGGAAGAAACCGAAACCGATCTGTTCGGCGAGCAGGCGGTCTTGTGCGGCGGCGTTACCGAACTGATCCGCGCCGGGTTCGATACATTGGTGGAAGCCGGTTACAGCCCCGACTTGGCTTATTTCGAATGCCTGCATGAACTCAAACTGATCGTCGATCTTATTTACGAGGGCGGCATCGGCAATATGCGCTATTCCATCAGCACCACCGCCGCGTATGGCGACGTCACCCGGGGCCGCAGGCTGATCACGGAGGACACCCGCAAGGAGATGAAAAAAATTCTCTACGAAATTCAGAGCGGCAGTTTTGCCCGTGAATTCATCCTCGAAAATCAGGCTAACCGCCCTGTTTTTAATGCCTTGCTAAAAAGGGATTCCGAGCATATGATAGAAAAAGTAGGTGACCGATTACGGAAAATGATGCCTTTCGTCGGTAAGAAACTGAAGTAACGCCCGAGCCCCAATGAAAATACCCATCGCTTCGGATGGTTACCGATTTATCATCCCCCTCTTCATTGTAACGGTCGCCCTGGTCCTGATGTCCCAACCCTGGTGGGCGGGAGTGTCCGGTCTGGCGCTGTTGTTCGTCCTCAATTTTTTCCGGGACCCGGAACGGGCCATCCCCCAGGAGCCCCTGGTGGTTGTTTCTCCCGGCGACGGCAAAGTCGTGGAGATCGTCGAGGAGCAGGACCCCCTGCTGGACGCGCCTTACCGGCGTATCAGCATTTTCCTCAACGTCTTCGATGTCCACGTCCAACGCACGCCGGTGGGGGGACGCATCGAGCAAATCAAGTATAATAAAGGAAAGTTTCTGAATGCCGCCAACCACAAAGCCTCCTTCGACAATGAGCAGAACGCCATCATCATCGATACCGGCCAGCACAAGATTCTCGTGAAACAAATTGCCGGTTTAATCGCCCGGCGTATTGTATGTTGGGCCAAAGAAGGGGATAATTATAGTTTGGGACAACGGTACGGATTGATCCGATTCGGCTCGCGGGTCGACCTTTTCCTGCCGTTGAATGCCACTCTCAAAGTTTCGCTGGGCGATCACGTCAGCGGGGGCAGCAGCATCATTGGTTACTTGAAATAAAAATGAAAAAAGTATCCAAAGCACCCTTTAAAATCTTTAAAAAAGGCGTCTATATTCTGCCGAGCCTGTTCACCACGGGCAACGTGTTCTGCGGGTTTTACGCATTCATCGCCGTTCTCAATGAAGATTTTTTTCTGGCGGCGGTGGCCATCGTTGTGGCTATCATCTTCGATGGTCTCGACGGCCGGGTGGCCCGCATGACTAAAACCACAAGCGAGTTCGGCGTCCAGTATGATTCGCTGGCCGATGTCATTTCCTTCGGTATGGCCCCGGCTCTGCTCGCCTACGCCTGGGTGCTGAAACCGTTCGGACGCCTGGGCTGGATGGCGGCCTTCCTGTTTCTGCTGTGCGGAGCGCTGCGGCTGGCCCGTTTCAATGTGACCAAACCGGATACCCACGGGGACCATTTCATTGGGCTTCCCATTCCCGCGGCGGCGGCGGTGATCGCATCCATCGTCATCGCGTTTGAGGATCTGTTTGAAACCCGGCTGGATCCAATGATCATGGTCGCGGTGGTTTGCCTGCTCGCTTTTCTGATGGTGAGCAATATCAAATACCCGGCGTTCAAAAAGTTCGAATTTAAAAAGCGGGTGACGTTCACCCGATTCCTGTTCGTCATTCTGTTTATTTATGTTCTGGCCACCATTCCGAGGGTGGCTCTGTTTATTCTCAGTTTTGTTTATGTGCTGGCGGGCCCCGGGAATCTTTTGTTTTCTCTGTTCCGGCACCCGGATTCCCGGACACTCGACGAACCGTTAAGCAAGCACGATAAATAAAAGCCCATAGGGCATCGCATTGGAAGGTCTGAATCATGTCCTGGTTGGAACGCATCATCAAGCGCGCCGGCATCGGAAAAAAAATTCCGAAGCCTGCTAAAGAAAAATGGATCGAATGCAAAAAGTGCAAGGAACAGATCCTCGAAAGCGAACTGGTCGAAAACGCCCACCTGTGCCCGAAATGCGACCACCATTTCCGTATGACCGCGGTCGACCGCATCCGACTGCTGGTCCCTGCCGATTCGTTTGAAGAACACGACCACAACCTGACGTCCTCCGACCCGATCAAATTCAAGGACAAGAAACGCTACAAGGACCGTATTAAAAGTTCCATCAAGGCGGGAGGCAGCACCGATTCCATCGTCTGTGGCACCGCCACCATCGGCGATCACGAAGTGGAGTTGTGCGTGTTCGATTTCTTCTTCCTGGGGGGCAGTATGGGTTCGGTGGTGGGCGAGAAAATCACCCGCGCCATCGAACGCGCCATCAAAAAGGACCGAGCCCTGATCATCGTGAGTTGTTCCGGCGGCGCGCGCATGCAGGAGGGCATTCTCTCCCTCATGCAGATGGCGAAAACCGCCGCCGCCCTGAAACGCCTGGCGGAACATCAACTGCCTTACATTTCCATATTGGCCGACCCCACCACCGGCGGGGTGTCCGCCAGTTTCGCGTTTCTCGGGGATGTCCTTATCGCCGAACCGGGGGCTCTGATCGGGTTTGCCGGCCCGCGCGTTATTGAGCAGACCATCCGCCAGAAACTGCCCGAAGGCTTTCAACGCGCCGAATTTCTCCTGGAGCACGGGCTGATCGACCAGGTGGTCCACCGCAAAGATTTGCGCAACCGGCTGGATCATTTGTTGAGCCACATGCGAAATACCCCCATCCTCCAAGCAGACAAGGAATAATCGCCCACCCTCTTTTTCTAAAATCTCATATCTTCCTTTGACATTTCCCCTAAAATGGTAGAATTGACTTTAAATCCCAGTCTATTCGGAATGTTGGACTGTCCTGAAAGGCATCATGAAGAAGTATTTTGACATTTTAAAACTGTCGCGGGGCGCGTCGTGGAAGGAAATCAAACGCGCCTACAAATCCGAAGCCAAGCTCTGGCACCCCGACCGGTTTCCCTCTGATGCACCTAAACTGCAAAAAAAAGCCCATGCGCGTTTCAATAAAATCGGAGAAGCCTACCGGTTCCTGGAGAAGATTTACGGGAACCGTTCGAAAACCAAATTTTCGGACGAGCAACCCGTCGGATCTTCCCAACGGCCCTTTTCTACGGCGGAGCCGGACACCGAGAAGAAACCCCATTCCTCCACTGTGGAGTCCGAGGAAGCCCACGGGTTCTTCACCCGTAGGTGGCCCAACGGCGACTTGTATGAGGGACAGATCAGCAATGGTGTGCCTCACGGCATGGGGATCCATACAGCCGTGAATGGAGACAAATACACGGGCCAGTTCCAATACGGCAAGGCCGACGGGCAGGGAAAAATGGTGTTCGCCAACGGGGATTCCTATTCCGGTGATTTCCAGGAGGATGCCATGAATGGCAAAGGAACCTATATCTACGCCAATGGCGACCGTTACATCGGCCAGCTTGAAAACGATTTGCCGCACGGCGAAGGCGTTCACATCGTGGCGGGCGGCCAGGTCTACGCCGGCCACTGGGAATACGGCCAACTGCTGGCTGAACGATAGCCCCCCACCCTAAAGAAAAAGCCGTCCCGAAGGACGGCGGATTATTTCTTTTAACCTGTCGAAGTTCGATTAAATGCCGAGACTGTTGACTGCGTCTTCCAGGGACATGGCGGTGCAGGTGAAAATCGGGGTGTCTTCCAGCGTGAAATGGCTGCCCTCGGTTTCCCTGAGGTCCATGACCAGATCCACGAAATCGTCAGGGTAATCGGTTTCGAATGCAACCACAAATTCGTAATCGTCGATGCCGAAGGAATAGGTCGTGTTCAGTTTGACGGACGGGTATTTGTTGCCAATGTAAATATGTTCGTCCATGATGCCCTGCCGCGCGAATTTGGTGAGCTGGTACCACTCCCGTTTCTTGGTGAAGGGATAGATGAACAGGTATTTGGCTTTTCCGGGGATGATGTGCGTCCGGTCTTCTTCATGCTCCGGATTAAAGATATCCATGTACATGGATCTTTTGGTCTGTGAAAAATACGAGTACGTCTGTATGAGGTATTTGCCCAGGCCGGTGCGGTACATCCGGGTGGTCATCTCCTGAAAATTTGCCATCCGGTGGGAAACCCGCCAGAACATGATTTCCGCGTCGGCGCGGATGCCCATGAGGGTGTAGCTGAGCAAGATAACGTCATCCCGGTTGTCGTATTCTTCCAGCACTTCCATGAATTCCTTTTTGCCCTGGTCGATTTCCTCCTGCGGCAGACGGCGGAACGCCGGATCCAGTTTGAAAAAGGAAAAGTTCACGAACTGGCGGGGCACCTGTTTTTCTTCCCCGGTTGCGGTTTGTTCTTTCGCCTGTCTTTTGGCCCGCGCATCGGCGATGGCGGCCCCTTCGCGTTCCTGACGGGCGCGGGAAACCACGTCATCGTCTATCACTTCGATACTCTTATCCTTGGCGTACTGTTCGATTCCCCGGACCACACTCTTACGGACGAAAAAGGGAACATTCAGCATCCGGGCCCTGGCGTTCTCCGTCCAGTTCAACTCGGTGGCGGGCATCAATTCATCCAGTTCTTTGTCATCAATCGCCATGGAAAGTCTCTTTAAATTAGGTTGATAAGGTGAAGCCCGATTATACTATAATCGATTGAAATATCAATTTGATTGTATTTTAAGGCCTAATCCTTTGAATTCCGCTCTCCTGAAAGAAGCCGGACCCTTGTCCTGGATGGGTTTATAATAGACAGCAGGTCAAGGCATTTCCACATGAATCCTCCTTTGGGCGATATGAAAACACAGCATTATATCGATCTTGAAAGTCAGTTCGGAGCCAATAACTACAAGCCGTTAGACGTGGTTCTGTGCCGTGGGAAGGGCATCTGGGTCTGGGACGTAAAGGGCCAGAAGTACCTCGATTGCCTGTCCGCCTATTCAGCGGTCAACCAGGGCCATTGCCATCCCCGTATCCTCAAGGTCCTGAACGAGCAGGCCGGGAAACTGACCCTGGTTTCGCGGGCTTTCCGCAACGACCAGCTGGGACCGTTTTACAAGGAAATCTGCGAGCTCACCCGGTCTCATTCCGTATTGCCGATGAACAGCGGCGCCGAGGCGGTGGAGTCGGCCATCAAAGCCGTCCGCAAATGGGGTTATAAGGTCAAACAGGTTCCCGAGGGCCAGGCGGAAATCATCGTCTGCGCCAATAATTTTCACGGCCGGACACTGACTATTGTCGGCTTCAGCACGGAAGAGCAGTATAAGGAAGGATATGCGCCGTTCACTCCCGGCTTCAAAATCATCCCATTTGGCGATGCCGAGGCGCTGGCCCAGGCCATCACCCCCAATACCGTCGGTTTTCTGGTGGAACCCATCCAGGGCGAAGGCGGGGTGATCGTTCCGCCCGCCGGATATCTGAAAGAGGTGCGCCGCCTGTGCACCGACCAAAACGTCATCCTGATCCTCGACGAAATCCAGACCGGGCTGGGACGCACCGGCAAACTGTTTGCCGAAGAGCACGACGGCATTGAATCGGATCTGACCCTCGTCGGCAAAGCCCTGTCCGGCGGCTATTATCCGGTTTCCGCCGTGCTGTCCAACAAGGAAGTGCTGGGCGTATTCAAACCGGGCGACCACGGAAGCACGTTCGGCGGCAACCCGCTGGCCTGTGCGGTGGCGCGGGAGGCGTTAAAAGTGTTGGTGGAAGAAAAACTGATCGAAAATTCCGCGGAACTCGGCTCCTACATGATGGATCAATTGCGGGAAATCCGGTCTCCCCATATTCGGGAAATCCGCGGCAAGGGATTGCTGATCGGCATCGAACTGCATCCCGAAGCGGGGGGCGCGCGGCGTTTCTGCGAAGCCCTGCAGACCAAAGGCCTGTTGTGCAAGGAAACCCACGAGCACGTGCTACGCATCGCGCCGCCCTTGGTCATCCGCAAACCGGACATCGACTGGGCCCTGGAACGCCTGCAGGATGTCCTGACCGCCCCCTAACCCTCATCCAAGGAATGCGTCGACCATGTCTCAGGTGATCCTCATCCAAGGAAGTCTCAACAAAGATTCGCGGACAGCGGTTTTGATCCAACATGCGGAAGAGGAATTGAAGCGCGCCGGCCTGGAGGTGAGCGTGCTGGACCTCAGAAACCTTCATATGGAATTCTGCGACGGCCGTTCCCTTAAGGAGTATCACCCCGACATGCAACAGGCGTATCGGGCCATCGACGAAGCCCCGGCTTTCGTCATGGGCATGCCCGTGTACTGTTATTCCGTTTCCGGTCCGCTGAAAAATTTTATCGATATCATCAGCGGCGCGATGGAGAAAAAAATCGCGGGGATTCTGTGCAACGCCGGCGGCAAGGGGTCCTACATGGCCTCGGCGGATTTGAGTCAAATCCTGGCCTTTGAGTCACATGTCACCACCGTGCAACCTGTCGTGTTCAGCAGTTACGAAGATTACGAAGGTCAAACCCTGGTCAGCGAAAAAACCAATTCCAAGATTCGGGAAATGGTCAACAACCTCGCCCGTCAATTGAACCACTCTTCATGACCCAAGCATCCCACCCTATTCGCATCCGGGAAGGCCGTCCGGAAGACGCCCCGGTCCTGGCGGAATACAACCGGCGCATGGCCCTGGAAACCGAGGACAAAGAGTTGGATTCCGAAACCGTGAGCCGGGGTGTGGCCCAGGGATTGCGCCAACCGGACAAGTGCCGTTATTTTGTTGCGGAATCCGGGGACCAAGTGGTGGGACAGGCCATGGTCACCTACGAATGGAGCGATTGGCGCAACGGGGATTTGTGGTGGATTCAAAGCGTCTACGTTCATCCCGACCACCGCCGGCAGGGCATCTTCACCCGGCTGTTCCGGCACATTGAATCCCTGGCCCATGAGGCGGCCGGGGTGTGCGGCCTGCGGCTTTATGTGGAAGAAGATAACGCCGTGGGCCAGGCGGTGTATAAAAAACTGGGGATGACCCACGCCGGCTACCACGTCTATGAACGGGAATTTTAAGCCTGCTCCCTCTTTTTATCAGCCCTAAAAGGCTGTAAAGAAAACCCTTGCCACTGATTTACATTGGGTTACTCTATATGAATAAACCTGTTCATCCAAAATACGATTGAGCCAGTATAGGGAGTCATGAATCATGCGTTCCGACAAAAACCTTTTGAAGCCCGAGGGCAACATCCAATTCTTACCGTTTAAAAATCCGGCATGGGTGGTCATGCTGTTCCTGTTTGGATCCGGTTTTATTGTTCAGGGATGCGTCGTTCATACCCTTGATAATCGCCACGCACGCCATAAAACGAAAACCTATCCCAATAAAAATTACCAGCGTCACAAACAACCGGACGCTCATCACCATGACCGGGCTCCAAAAGTCGTCAAAAAAATTCCTTCCTATGCGGAGCAACACCCTTCGCACGCGCATCAGCCGCCTGCTCATGCCAAAGCCTATGACGTCGCCAAAGGAAAGCCCTTTACGGAGGACGAGCATCCTTCCTCCCATGGCCGGGGTCATAAAGCCGATCAAGGCAAACCGCATTGGGAAGACGACCATCCCTCGTCTAAAGGTCAGGACCGCAAGATGGGCCAAGGCAAACCCGATAAGGGAGACCATCACCCTTCGGTCCACGCCAAGGCCGATCAAGGCAAACCTTTCAGGGGAGATGAACATCCCTCTTCCAAAAGCCGGGATCATAAAGCGGATAAGGGCAAACCCGATAAGGGAGACGAGCATCCTTCGGTCCTCGCCAAGGCCGATAAAGGCAAACCTTCCGGGGGAGATGAATCTCCCGCACCCAAGGGTCAGAATCATAAAGCCGAGAAAGGCAAACCCCTTAGGGGAGACGGGTCTCCTGCGTCTCAGGCAAAGACTCATCAGGAGCCACAAGGCGGACCGCGCCAAGGCAAGGCTCCTACCTCGGCCCCACTGGATACTCCCGAAGAGAGCAAGGGCAAGTCCATGATGGATGCCCCGCAGGCGAAGCGTCCGGATTCCTCTCCCATGAAACCCGGTGGAAAACCGGATAAGGGAGGGCCGAAGTCCAAGGGCAACCCGGAAGACCGGTTTGCCGCCTCTCCGGTAGAGGAAAATATGCCCTCCGAATCGTTTTCGCAACCGGCGAACAAGGGACGGTCATTCAAACAGGACTCCATGGCCTCTTCCGTTCCTTCGGACCACCCGGATTTCCCGACGGTGGAGGCAAGCCCCGAACCCCGGGAGAACATGCAGGTCGCCAAAGCGGAACCGGTGCGTGTCAAGGGTCCATCCAAACCATCGGGCAAGCCGTCCCAATCCGGAAAAGGGAAACCGAACCGGGCACCCGGGCAAACCGCCGCTGTAACGCCGCAGGAACCGGCCCCTGCCCTGGCGGCTCCGGAAACTCCCACTGCTTCGTTGGCACCCGCGATGTTTGACGCCAACCAGCGAAATATTATTCAGAGTTATTATCAAAATTCCGGTTCCACTTCACCGGCCAAGGGTAAGGGCAAGGGGAAGTCGGCCCGGAAATCCAAACGCAACACCACCCGTTTATTGGCCAAAAACGATATTGTGACCCAGCCGACGGAACCGTTGCCCCGGAATCTGGAATCGCAACTGCCACCGGCTCCGCCCAATACCCGGCGGGTCCTGTATCAACAACAGGTCCTTCTTGTCGAAAAGGTTTCCAACAGGGTTCTGGATGTGATCGATGTGAACAATTGAGATTTGAGGATCGGGTCATCTACAGGGCGGCTCTTAAACCGGCGGAATTCAAGGCAATTCAAAAAAAGAATTGCTTAACCCATTGATTTGATTAATATATCAAAGGATATGGGATTGCTTTTGGGGGGCTCAATGCAGGCCATTGTTATTGTTTTATGGAGGGTTCAATTATGCTTTTTACCAAATTCCAAAAGACGTACCGTTCCACCCCCAAAGGATCTCTCGCCCCGGCCTGCTGCCTGGGGATTAGCTTGATATTTGCACTGAGCGTTTTTATGTCCGGCTGTGTCGTCCACCACCAGGGGCATGGCTATAAAGGGCATGGCTATAAAGGACATG
>SMVT01000005.1 GCA_004357365.1 Nitrospina sp. | reverse complement strand
CATGCAAATGCAGGATGAGGTGTTTGTTGCGCCGGCAGCGGAAACGGAACCCGTGCAGGAAGCACGCGTCCTTCCTTTCGAGGATGAAAAGCAATTGCAGGACATCCATTTTGAGTACGATCGTGACAATTTGGACAGTCAGACCAAGACGATCCTTCGGTCCAATTCGGAATGGTTGCAACAAAATCCCAATGCCCGAGTGGAAATTCAGGGACATGCGGATGAACGAGGCTCCAATAATTACAACCTGGGTCTCGGAGAACGCCGTGCTTTGCAGACCAAGAAATACCTGATCTCTTTGGGTGTGGATGAAAGCCGGCTGTATACCATCAGTTATGGGGAAGAGAAACCCTTCTGTTTCCAAAGCAATGAAAACTGTTGGTGGGAGAATCGGCGAGCGCATTTCACAGTTGCTGATTAGTCGGCAGTTTTAGCAGTTTCAAAAAAAATAGCTCATAAGGAGCGGCCGCAACAGGGTATACTTGTTGCGGCTGTTTTTTTTTCATGTCGGGCCACCTGCATTGGCCCGGGAATCATGTTTGCCTGTACATTCTTCTATATCATCGGGAAAAAACCATGAGAATGAAATCGGTTACTGCGTCCTGTATCGTGTGTGCCTTCCTGGGTTTGTTTGCCTCCGAAGCGTCTGCCCAGTTATTCGGAGGCGACAACAACAAATGGGAAAGGATTTTGCTGGAAATCAAAAAACTCAACACCCGGATTGTGGAGAAAGTGATTCCCCAAATCGATCGCATCAACTCGGACATCAAAAAAATTAAAATCGAAATCAGCCGGGTCAAAACCGAGGTCCGAAATGTCAGGTCGGGAAACAATAACCTGAGCGAGCAAATAGACACTTTGTCGAATATGATTCCGGGGATTCAGAGTTCCATGGAGCAGAGCCAGGTGCGGGCCATGCAGCAGATTCAGGCTCTGGGCAAACGCCTGGAACAACTGGATGCAATCAAACAGGAGGTCGCCACCCAACTTGAGAGCTTGAAAGACAGCATGGCCAAGGATATGGAACAAATTGCCGAGTTAAATCAAGGCGCTTTCCAGGGATTGATTAAAAGTAATGAGAAACACTTAAGGAATCAAAATGCCCGGGTGGATAAATCCATCGCCATCATGACGGAGATGGCGAAAGGAGGCGCCAACACCAGCGAAGCACTGGCCGTTCTGCAGGCCGGGCTGGTCGAAAACAGCAAAGCCCGTAGCGAGCAGAATAAAAAGATCATCGACATTCTTTCCAAAAGCCTGAAGGAACAGCAAGCCGCCGCAATCGAGATAGACGCACTCGGCGGCAACCAGGCCAAATCCGATGAAAACGTCCGGTATGCCCGGGAAACCATGGTGGCTCTCAAGGGTATTCTGGATAAAAGGCTGGCGGAGATTGACAAAACCCAGCAGGCCCTGCAGGCGCAAAATGATCAGGCCATGCAGGACGCCGATTTGATCAAACAAAACCTCCAGATCACGGATCAGAAAATCAACAAGCTGGCCGAAGGCTTGCAGGCCATTCACAATCAGGGAATCGATACCACCAAATCGATGTTGACCAATGCCAGCGAGGTGAACCAGAAAATCGACGAAAACCGGGCCGAGGTCAAACTGACCAGCGAAAAAATAACCAAACTCATTGAAATCCTGAAAGCCATTGCCGAAAAGCAGGGCAAGCTGGAGCAACTCCTTGCATCGCAGGGCGGCAAGGGCGGCAACAAAAAACTGATGGATGTCCTGGCGGATCTGAAGCGCAAAGCCAACGTTAATATATCCCGAAACGATCGTATTTTGAAAAAATTGAAAGGTTCCAGGTAACCGCCGGAATACTCTCCAAGGATAGCCTGCTTATGAAAGTGTCGGCCATCATACCCGCCGCCGGACTGGGGCTCCGAATGGGCTCCGATATTCCCAAACAGTTTTTACTCCTGGACGGCAAACCGATTCTCCATCACACGCTGTCCGCGCTGGAGCGATGTTCCGCCGTCGACGAAATCGTCCTGGTGGTGTCGGAAAAGGAAGTCGAGCCGACCCGCAAACAGATGACGGACGCCCACCCCAAAGTGGCGAAGGTCATCGTTGGTGGGAAGGAGCGCCAGGACTCCGTCGGCAACGGTTTGCAGAGTCTGGATCTTGCAACCGATATCGTGATCGTGCACGACGGCGTCCGCCCGTTCGTCTCGCCGGACCTGATCAACGCAACCATCGAAGCCGCCCTTGAATGTGGAGCGGCGATCACCGCGATTCCGGTGACAGATACCCTCAAAAAAGTGAATGCCGACGGCCGGGTCGATCGCACGGTCGACCGCGAAGGCCTGTGGCGCGTCCAAACGCCGCAAACCTTTCGGGTCTCGCTCTTGAAAGAGGCCTTTGCCAAGGCACGGGCCGATCGATTCTATGGCACCGACGAAGGGGCGTTGATCGAATACCTGGGCAAGGAAGTGAAAGTGATTGCCGGCTCGGAGTTCAACATCAAAATAACCCAAACCGAAGACCTGGCCCTGGCGGAAACCATCGCCGCACAAGTAAAAGCCAACGGACCCGGAGCGCGGGCGGGGAGCCTCTCGTGATCAAGAATATCCTGGTTCTCTTCGCCGGTCTGCTCAGCCTGGTGTATCTGGTGAACCCCACCGCCGGCGTGCTTGAACTGATTCCCGATAATTTGCCCATCATCGGCAACCTCGACGAGGCGGCGGCCTGCGCCCTCATTCTGGCGGCATTCCGCTATTACGGCATCGACCTGACCTCCTTTCTCGGCCGGGGAGTGAAAGGCCGCTCCCAATCATCCGGCAGGAAAGAGGATCCGGGGTCCCCGCCGTCCTGAAAAAATTCTTACTCCCTCACCCCATCCCCGGCATCTAACCCTTGTGATTCGCTGGTCCCTCATCAAATTTATCTTTAAAACCCTGATTCGCCAATTGCTAGGAAGGAGAATTGCCATGCTGGAAGTAGGTAGCGCAGCGCCCGATTTTCTGGTCAACGACCACAATGGAAACCGGGTCACGTTGAAGGATTTCCGAGGGAAAAAAGTTATCCTCTGGTTTTACCCGAAAGCCGATACCCCCGGCTGCACCATGGAGGGCAAGGGATTTCGCGACGATTACGCTAAGTTCCAGGAAAAGGGCACCGTGGTTTTGGGCGTCAGCTTGGACAGCGAGGCGGAGAACAAAGCCTTCGCGGAAAAATTCGATTTTTCCTATCCTCTGCTGTGCGACGTCGGGCGGGAAATTGCGATGGCCTACCACGCCATTCAAAGCAAGGAGGACGCCTACGCCTCCCGCATTTCCTATGTGATCGGCGAAGACGGAAAAATCCTGGAAGCCATCGAAAAGGTGGACACCGCATCCCATTCCAAAGACCTCTGCTCCCGCCTGTGAGGGCCGGTCTATCGTTAAATTTCGCCTCCCGTCCCGCGCGGGTCTTGACCTGCCGGGAACATGAGGCTATTATTCTGGTCTTTCCAACCCCCACCGCGGAGTAATGATGGCTTATAAGGATTACCTCGATTCCGTTCACAAGCTGAATCCCCAGGCAAAAAAGCGGAAAAAATCCCTCCTCAAAAGGCGCGTCAATCAGGTTGATTTCGCAAAAATCAAAAACGTGGCCGATCTGGTCGATGCGTTTCAGGGCGCCTCCATCCAGGCTCGCAACGTCGGCCAGTGCGCCGATATCTTTGAGCGTATGCTGAAGGATAAAGAGCGCCCCACCATCATGCTGGGTCTGGCGGGACCGCTCATTGCCGCCGGATTGCGCAAGGTCATCCGCGATCTGATTCACCACAACATGGTAGACGTGGTGGTTTCCACCGGCGCGATTCTGTATCAGGATTTTTACGCCGCCATGGGTGCCGGGCATTATTACGGCAGCCCGCAGGCCGACGACCGGGAACTCAGGGACCTGTTGATCAACCGCATCTACGACACTTATGTCGACGAGGAAAAATTCGCCCAGTTTGATACCCTGATCGGCCAGTTCGCCGACAGTCTGCCCGCCCGCAAATACTCCAGCCGGGAATTCATCCACCGTCTTTCCAAAACCATTGACGACAAGGACTCGATTCTCGTGACCGCCCGCAAAAAAGGCGTGCCCATTTTCTGCCCGGCGCTCAACGATTCCAGCATCGGCATCGGTCTGACCGAGCATTACTTCGTCGCCAAAAAGGAAGGACGCGAACCGATCACCATCGACTCGATCCGTGACAATTATGAAATCACGCAGATTGTGGTGAAATCCAAAAGAACCGCGGCGTTTTACGTGGCGGGCGGCGTTCCCAAAAATTACATCAACGATTCGATTGTGATGAGTTATATCTTCGGCAAATACACCGGCGGGCACAAGTATGCGATTCAGATGACCACCGACGTGCCGCATTGGGGAGGCCTCAGCGGCAGTACCCTGGCCGAGGCCCAGTCCTGGGGCAAGGTCAGCAAGCAGGCCAATTTCAGTATGGCCTTTATCGAGCCCAGCGTGTCCCTGCCGCTGGTGTTCGGGTCCGCCTTCCAGAAAAAAACCCACAAAGGCCGCAGCCGCCTGGCATTCAAATGGTCCGGTGACGAACTCAAAGAGATGAAAGTCAAAAAGTAGACCTCACTCTTATTAACCCATATTGCCCATTTAAAAAGAAGTTATCCCGACTATTATAGTGGGAGGAAGGCTTAAAATAGGGCGATTTCAGGGTTTTCAATGAAAATCGGGGGGATCCAATGGGTGAAAGAGAAAAAAGGGCTTTACGGGTTAATTTTTAAGGAAAATTAAATTTGTATGACCATGGGTCTCAACTTACTCTAAATCCTATAAGAGTTTTAAAAATTTTGTACTCACCGATCTCAAAGGATTTTAAGTGTAAAATGAAAAAATTAACTTTGGATGCATTGTTACAATCTATAAATGAGGATTCTATCGTAAATAACTTGATACAGTCCTCGCCAGTGTGTCACAAAATTTTTGATCCAGATTTCAAATTGCAGTTTATGAGTAATAGTGGTGTAGTCGCTCTTCAGATTGAAAATGTCGAGGATTATTATGGACATACTTTTCCTACTGATTCTGCACCAAAATTTACTCGTGATATCTTTAATGAACATATGCGTCTCGCCGCTAAGGGGGAGACGAATACAATTGAATATTCTTTTGAAGTAGATGGAAATGTTATTTGGTTCAGAACTACACTCAGTCCATTTTTTAATACTGATGGTAATCTCATATATATCAAAGCAGATTCTATGGATATCACCAGTACGAAAGAAACCGAGGAAAGTTTGGTTCAGGCCAAAATAGAAGCTGAAAAATCGAATTCAGCCAAAAGTGAATTTCTTTCCCGGATGAGCCATGAACTGCGAACGCCCTTGAACGGCATCCTCGGTTTCGCACAAATCATGGATCTCGATTCCACGAAAAATTTAGATGAGGGGAATCGGGAAAATATCCAACACATCCTGAAAGCGGGTCAACACCTGAAACTGTTGATCGACGAAGTGCTGGATTTATCCAGGCTCGAATCCGGAAATGTTGAACTGGCGTTGGAAAATTTCCCCGTCGGTCCCGTGATCCAGGAGATTATTTCGCAGATGGAACCTCTTCGAAAATCATTTGGGGTCCGTATTGTCACCGAGAACCTTGCAGATGCCGAACATAGTATTTTGGTGGACAAGATGCGGTTTAAGCAAATTTTGATCAATCTCGTTTCCAATGCTATCAAATACAACCGTGCGGAAGGAATCGTATCGATTTCCGTAGATAACCCACCCGAAGCCATTGCCATCCGCGTACGGGACACGGGAGTAGGGATCCCACAGGAACGAATGGACGATCTGTTTGAACCTTTCAACCGGTTGAATTATGAATTTGGAGATATTGAAGGAACGGGAATTGGACTGAGCATCACCAAACAACTGGTTTCCCGAATGAATGGAACCCTGGCCGTGGAAAGCAAGGTAGGAGAGGGCAGTTGTTTTACTGTTTCTTTTCCTTGCGGAAAGAACATCAGTCCTGAACCCGACACCTCAATCGGCTGGGACCGCCTGCAAGCGTCCCACCCGGAAGCCGAACCGGTTCAAATCCTTTATATAGAAGATAATCTTGTCAATATAGGGGTGGTGGAAGGGATTGTAAAACTCCGGCCGAATTTTCACTTGCAAATTTCAACAAATGCCGAAAAGGGTATTGAACTGGCCAAAGCCCATAGGCCCGATGTCATTTTAATGGACCTTCGGCTTCCCGGCATGGATGGGTTCGCGGCCTTTAAAGCGCTAAACCAAGATCCCCAAACGAAGGCCATCCCGGTGGTTGCCTTGACCGCCCATGCCAGGCAATCCGATATCGATAAGGCTCTCAATATGGGTTTTCGGGCCTACATCTCAAAGCCGATTGAAATAACTTCGTTTCTCAATACGATTGATTCCATTATTAAGTAGACCCGCCCCTATTCAACCGTTCACCCTTTGTACTCGTTTTTGACGCCGAGAATATAGTATTGGTTGAACTCCAGAGGCTCCAGGGCGGCGGGATAAATCATGTCCACAAACCGCTTGGTGGCGGGCGATTTCTGGTGGATGGCGATGGCCTCCTCGTTTTCGAAAATCATCGTGTGTAAAAACCGGGTGGGACGCCCCATCTCCTGGTTCGCCATGTAAAACAGCGTGGTCGGCTCGTTGATCCGTATATATTTCACGAAATCCTCAATCGTGCGTTTGCATTCCTCCACCCTTTCCGGTGCGACCTGATAACGCGCTGTCATGCATACCGGCATGAAAACCGCTCCTTTCCTTTTTGAGTCTATTGTGAATTCGTATCGATGAACACGCGCACCTCGTCCACGTGCTCGATGGTCTGCAGATTTTCTTTAAGCTCCCGAACCGTGGCCCCGGTTTGTTCGGAACCGATCCCGTCCCTCATTATTATAAATACTTCCAGCGTGGTTTTCCCGCCGTGGTAATGAACGCGCAGTTGGGTCCGGTTCCGGATCCCCTTCGTCGCATCAATAATGGGGTCCACCTGCTTCTCCAGATAGTTCCGGTTAGCCCAGTAAATGGAATCGAACGCTATGTCGTCCTCAGTATCGACGTGAACCAGAATATCCTGAACATTATCCATGGCGCGGATCAATTTGCGCCGCACGTTTTCGGCGATATGATGGCCCTCGGTGACCGAGACTTGCGGGTCGACCAGAATCTGAACGTCCATCAGCACTTCACCGCCGATCCGCCGCGTTCTTAAATTATGCGTTTGCACCACTCCGGGCATGCCATTGATCATCGTTTGGATGCGCCGGGTTTCCTCTTCGCTCAGGGCCGTGTCCATAAGATCGCTCAACCCGCTGAAGGCGATGTTGTACCCCACCTTCAGGATCATCACCGCCACCACGATGGCCGCGACCGGGTCCATGATGGGATAGCCCGCCATCGCGCCCCCGATGCCGATCAGGGCGGCGATGGAGGAGAGGCCGTCCGAGCGGTGGTGCCAGGCATTCGCGACCAGGGATGGGCTTTTGGTGGTTTCACCCGCTGCAAGTGTGTAGTGGAACAGAAATTCTTTGACCGCAATGGAAATCACCGCCGCGGCCAACGCCGGCCAGGTCGGTGTGCGGAAGGCGTCCGTCGAAATGATTTCCCAAGACCCGTAGGCCAGCCCCAGCCCCGCGACCATGATCACCGCCCCCACCAGGGTGGCGCCCAGGGTCTCCGCCCGGCCGTGGCCGTAAGGGTGGTTTTCGTCCGCCGGGATCTGGCCGATCTTGTGCGCGAACAGCACCACGCCGTCGGTCAGCAAATCCGACAGGGAATGAATGCCGTCGGCGACCATGGCGGTGCTGCGTCCGACGATTCCCGCGGCGATTTTGAGCATCGCCAGAACCAGGTTGGCCACCGCGCCGACCACGATGACTTTGACCCCGGTATTTTTCTGAAGATCGTTCAGCATGAATTTATTTGAAAGTTCCGTGGCCGTTCAGCAGGATTTTTACGATTTTGGCGTTGGCCGCCGGGAAGGTGTAGTGGTCCAAATTCTCATACTTGACCCATTTCCACTGTTCGCACTGGGTAGCGCGGATGCGGCCCGACTGCCAGGGACACCAGAACACGTTCAGCGTCACCCGGAACTGCGTGTAGCTGTGCTTGATGGTCATCATTTTTTTTGAAATGGCGATGGCGATGCCCAGCTCTTCCTGGATCTCACGCTTGAGACATTCCTCTTCGGTTTCCTTCGATTGGCGCTTGCCGCCGGGAAACTCCCAGAGGCCGCCCATCAATCCGCCGTGCGGCCTCTGCTGGATGAAGACTTTTCCGTTGCGGGTGATGACCGCCGCGCTCACTTCAATTTTTTTGATACCGGGCCGGGCCCTGGGCTTCGGAAATTTTTCGACCTCGCCCCGCTTCCGGGCTTCGCACGACGGTTGCAGGGGACACACCAGGCAGAGCGGTTTCTTCGGCAGGCAGACCGTCGCCCCCAACTCCATCATCGCCTGGTTGAAATCGCCCGGCCGGTTGGCAGGCACCAGTTGCGCCGAGGTCTCCCACAACCGTTTCTCATGGGCGGATGGCACCCCGTTGGTTGAAATCGCGAACAGACGCGACAGCACCCGCTTGACGTTGCCGTCCACCACCGGCACCGGTTGGCCGAACGCGATGCTCAATATCGCTCCCGCAGTGTAGCGCCCGATGCCGGGCAGTTGGATGAGTTCTTCATACGTATCCGGCACCTTTCCCTGGTGTTTCCTCACCACCTGTTGGGCGGCCCGGTGCAGGTTGCGGGCGCGCGAATAATAGCCGAGGCCCTCCCAGTGCTTGAGCACCGTCTCCTGCCGCGACCGCGCCAGTTTCCGGAGGGTCGGGAAGGTTTTCATCCAGCGCCGGAAATAGGGAATGACGGTTTGCACCTGCGTCTGCTGGAGCATGATTTCGGACACCCAGATCGGATACGGGTTGCCGGTTTGCCGCCACGGCATGGCGCGTTGATCGCGGTCAAACCAATCCAGCAGGGCTTTTTGGATTTTCCTTTTTCCGGCGATTGTGGTCATGGCTGGGAAAGGAGACCTTTGCAGAAGTCGCTCCCCTCCTTACCAAAGGAGGGGCTGGGGGTGGTTGATGATTTGCCCCTTTTTCTGTAGTTGCTCGATTTATCGAGCGGTTTTAAAAAGAGCCCATAAATGGGGCAACTACACTCTCTAAAACCCCACCTCACCCGTAACCTCCCCTCGGTAAGGGGAGGAGCTTTTAATGCTCGCCCCGCGCGGAGCGACGGGTCACACGCCGATGGCGTCCTTCCCCCAGATGATTTTATGGAGCTGGGTCTGCACCCGTACCGGCAGGTTGTCGTCCAGCACCCATGCGGCCAGCTCCTTGAGGCCGAGTGTGTCATAAACCGGTGAAAAAAGCACCTGCACCTTTTGGTGAATGTCCCGGCGCTGGAGCACGTCCCGGCTCCACTCGTAATCGGCGCGGTCCGCCAGCACAAACTTCACCTCGTCGTGCGGGTTGAGGTGATCCAGGTTGTCCCACAGGTTTTTCGCGTCCTCGCCGCTGCCGGGGCATTTGATGTCCAGAATTTTGATCACCCGCTCCGGAACTTTGGCGACGGAGACCCCGCCGCCGGTTTCCAGCAGGACTTCATAGTTCTTGGCGAGCAGGACGTCCATGAGGTCGTACACTTCCTCCTGCAGAAGCGGTTCGCCGCCGGTGATCTCCACCAGCGGGACGCCCAGAGGCTCGATGGCGTCCATGATGTCTTTTACGGATTTGGGCTGGCCCTCGTAAAATGCGTACTCGGTATCGCACCAGCTGCACCGCAGGTTGCATCCGGTCAGGCGGATGAAAATACAGGGCCGCCCGGTATAGGAGGATTCGCCCTGGATGCTCTTGAATATCTCGTTGATGGTCAACATGACCGGATTTTACACCAACCGCGCTCCGGGTTCACCCTCAAATAGCCTTCACGGCAGGAGATTTGAATAATAAGCGGAGTAAGGGCACAGTATCGCAAGAGCTTCTTCTCCCCTTGGGGGAGAGGGATTTTGGTGGTTCTTCAAACTTTGGAAGAACGGGTTATGCAAAGCTCTCGTCCGGTCAGGGACCGCCGCAAATCGCCGAGATTAACTCCTTTTCCGCAATTCCGGTGGAACTGAAAGGGGAATTTATTTATGATGTAACGTTTGATTGCGATCATGCTCGCAGGGGGTCTCCTGATTCAAGAAATGAGATGAAATGAAGCCGACCGTAGCCGTGACCCACATTTTCCCGCCGGTGGCGCTCGAAAAACTGAAACGCCGCGCCGAGGTGCTGTATAACGATTCGGAAAATTCCCTGACCGCTGCCCAGCTCGGCGACTGGGCCGCGAAAAGCGCAGCGCTCATCAGTTATCTGACCGATAAAATCGACGCCGCCGTCCTCGACGCCGGCGGCGACCCCCTGAAGATTGTCGCCAATTACGGCGCCGGGTACAATAATATCGACGTCGCCCACGCCCAACGGAAAAACATCTGGGTGAGCAACACCCCCAGCGTCCTGCACGAGACCACCGCCGACCTCACTTGGGCGATGATGCTGGGCATCGCGCGGCGCATCGTCGAGTCGGACCGCTTCACCCGTGAGGGCCGGTTTCACGGCTGGCAGGCCGACTTGTTTCGGGGCGGCGATGTGCACGGCCAAACCCTGGGGGTGATCGGATGCGGCGAAATCGGGGCGGGGGTAGCCAGGCGGGCCCTCGGATTCGATATGCGCGTGCTCTATCACCAACACCACCGACTGCCGGAGGCGGAAGAAAAAACGCTCAACGCCCGCTTCGTGTCACTCGACGAGTTGTTGCAGGAATCCGATTTCGTCACCCTGCACGTGCCGTTGACCGACGAGACGAAGTACCTGATCGGCGCCGAACAGCTGGCGATGATGAAGCCGACGGCCTATCTCATTCACGCGGCGCGGGGCAAGGTGGTCGACGATAAGGCATTGGTGAAAGCGCTGAAAAATAATACGATCGCGGGAGCGGCGCTCGACGTGTTCGAAAATGAACCGGCTTTGACCGAAGGCATGACCGAATTGGACAACCTGATCCTCCTCCCGCATATCGGTAGCGCTTCGGTAGCCACCCGCGATACCATGGCTCTGCTGGTGGTCGACAACGTGTTCGACGCGCTGGACGGCAAAATCCCCCGGACCCTGATTCCCAATTGGCCGGGCAAGCGTGACGCTTGATCCGGCTTGGCTCAGGCGGAATAGCGCGGTTGAATCGTTATATTCGCAGTCCCAGGCATCTTAAATTATGAAAACTGAATTGAAAATCGTGCTGATGGTATGGGCGCTTCTCTGGCCGGGTATGGTTCAGGCGGAAGCGGAAAATGAGTACCCGTTCTGGCGGCTGGTGGCGAAGAGTTATCTGATTGTGGAAGGCACGATGGAGGTGCCGGTGGCGGCCATCCTAAAAGCGGAACAGAGCGGTGAACATGAATATGTTGAGGTGCCGGTTGCTGTCAAAACCGCACTTAAGGGGGAGCTGGAATCGCCGGGATTCAAATTCCGTTATTACACGGATACGGAACAATACGGGGGCGTTTCCCGGCAGAAAATCATTTCTCTCAACGGCCAGCCGGTGGTTGTGCTCCTCCAGAACGTGAGGGAAAAGTATTACCTGGCGGTGTATGCGGCGGCGGCGATGCAACCAGCGAGCGAAATGCTGGCCGACCGCGTCCACCAAGAAGTCTCAGCCCAGGAAAAATTGGTTCAGGCAAGCGACAGCTATGCCGCCGGCAACGTGTTACCGAAAGAATCGGAAGTGCAGAGTCTGGTGGAACTGATGGTCGACCGGCGGACCGATCCCGGGACGGCGCAGGGGGTGTACGAGGCGGTGATCGCCTTGGGCCAGGAAGCCGTGCCCGCGATCATCAAGTACATGGATGACCGGCGCAAACTCAACATCCCCAAAATTTCGTTGGTCCCCTGGTGGCCGGACGCGCATGAAGGCCTCGTGCATTACGGCCCGGAGACGGTGACCGACGTGATGTCGGTCGCGCTGATGGTTCTGACCAACCAAGACCTGACCGCGATCTACAACGGCGGCACCGAACTGGAGCGCGCCCAGGCCGTCCGCATCTGGAAAATCTACGAACGCCGCACTTACGGTCAGCCGGTTATACATTGAACCGAAAATGCATGATATCGCCGTCCTGCACGACGTAGTTTTTACCCTCCAGGCGCAGTTTACCCGCTTCTTTCACCGCCGGTTCGGATTTGTATTGCACCAGATCGTCGTAGTTGTAGACCACCGCCTTGATGAAGCCCTTTTCGAAATCCGAATGAATCTTGCCCGCCGCCTGTGGGGCTTTGGTGTTTTTATGAATGGTCCACGCGCGGTTTTCCTGTTCGCCGACGGTGAAATAGGTTTCCAGTCCCAGCAGGCGGTATCCGGCATGGATCATGCGGTGGAAACCGGGTTCCTCCAGTTGCATTTCATCTAAAAATTCCTGGAGCTCGTCCGGGTCCTCGATCTCCAGCAGTTCGTTTTCCAACTGCCCCGCCAGCGCGACCATTTCGGTACCCTCCGCTTCCGCCACTTCCTTGACTTGTTGAACGAGCGGTCCGTCCATCTCCGACGGATCGGCGACGTTGCAGACGTAAAGCATCGGTTTGACGGTGATCAGGTTGAGGGTTTTGACGAAGGTTTGTTCGCCGGAATTCTGAAACTCCACCGACCGCGCGGGCTGGTTGTCGTCGAACGCTGCCATCAGACGGGTGATGACGCCGATGTGCATGGCCGCGTCCTGGTCGCCGCTTCTCGCCAGTTTTTCCAGTTTGGTTTTGCGTTTCTCCAGGGTTTCGAGGTCGGCAATCACCAGTTCGGTGTTGATCTCATCGATATCCGCTGAAGGGTTGATTTTATTGTGCACGTGCGGGATGTTGTCATCCTCGAAACAGCGCACCACGTGGGCGATGGCTTCCATCTCGCGGATATTGGCGAGAAACTGGTTGCCCAGCCCTTCCCCACGGGAGGCGCCCTTGACCAGTCCCGCGATGTCCACGAACTGCATGGTGGTGGGCACCTTTTTATTCGCAGGCACCAGCTGGTCGATAACGTCGAGACGCGGGTCCGGCACGTCCACCACCCCGATATTCGGTTTGCTGGTGCTGAAGGCATAGTTGGAGGATTCCGCCTGGGAGCGGGTCAAGGCGTTGAAGATGACCGTTTTGCCGACGTTAGGCAGGCCGACCAGGCCGCAGGTAAACCCCATGAAATTCCTTTCTCCGTTGAATCAGTGATACGAGTTGTGCAGGTTTTTAAAGGATGGCAGAAACAGCAGGCTCAATAATACCAGAAGGGCGTAGCCGCTGAGGCATTGAAAAAAGGTGGCGGCGTCCACCACGCTGAACAGGGTCAGGAAAAATACCGCACCGACGTTGCCGTAGGCTCCGACCACCCCGGCCAGTTTGCCGGTAAGGTCCTTGCGGATCAACGGCACCATGGCAAAACAGGTGCCGTTTCCCGCCTGGACCATTAATGAGCAAAACACCGCCAGACCGATTACCAACCCCAGCGGCCATTGCGAGTTGATCTCGCCCATGAACCCATATCCGATGGTCGCCCCCAGCACCAGGATGAACAGAACCCGGCGCCTTCCAAACTTATCGGACAACCACCCGCCGCTGGGACGAGTGACCAGATTGAAAAAGGCCACGCACGATCCGAGAATGCCGGCGGTGGTAACCGTCAGATGGAATGTGTTTTCCAGGAACTGCGGAAACATGGAGACCAACGCCAGCTCCGAACCGAAGGTGAGCGCATAAACGAGACTGAGAATGGCGGCTTGGCTGAAGGGGTAACGTTTGTCTTCGGGGATACCGTGGGTGATGCGGGGCAGGTTGATCTTTACGCATTGGACGGCGTTTAAAATAAAAAATCCCAGAACCACCGCCAGCAGAACCATCCCCAGCAATGGGCCGCTCGGAAGTGCGGGGGAGTCCGCCAATTTCAAAATCAGCAAACCGATGGCGGTGTACAGGGGAATCATGAGAAGCAGTTGCAGGACGAGATCTTTACGGGAAGTGACTTCGATGGTGTTTTCAAGGCCGACGGGAAACTCGTCGGCGCGGCCCGGCACTTCGCGTGCCCAGCGGTGGTACACCCCGGCCCAGACCAGGCACAACAGACCGGAGAAGGCAGTGGCGATGCGCCATCCGGTTTCCGGGGGAAATGGGGCGGAAATCAGGGGCAGGGCAAACAACGCGGCGGCGGCTCCGAAATTGCCCCAGCCGGCATAGAGACCCTGCGCGGTGCCCATGCGGTCCGGCGGGAACCATTCGGCAATCATTTTGATGCCGACCACGAACCCGGCGCCGGCGCATCCCATCAGCAGACGGGCGATCAGAAATTCCTCGAAGGTGGTCGCGAGTGAAAAATAGAGGGAGACCACGCCGGCAAATACCAGAATGCCGGTGAACACCTGCCTGGGACCGTAACGGTCGACCAGCGAGCCGATCACGATGCGGGCGGGTATGGTCAGCGCCACGTTGCAGATCATCAGCAGTTTGATCTGGCCGGAGGTCAGCCCCGCCACCGCCTGCAGGGTGGTGTTGAACGGCGCCATGTTGAACCAGGCCACGAAGGTCAGAAAAAAAGCGATCCAGGTTAAATGCAGGATCGCTTGCTGGTCCCGTTGGAATCCGAACATCAATAAGGGGGGTTGTGTCCGGGTTAAAGGGCGGGTTCGTTCGACGTGACCTGGTGGCTGCGCACCACGCCCTTGTCATCGAACTCCACGATCAGGCTTTTGGAGATGTCGTCCCCCATGGCCCGGTACTTGTTCTGCTCATAAATCCAAATGGGATGACCGTTCTGAATACCGGTTTTGAAAGGCTCCCCGAACATCTGGGCGATGTCTTCCTTGGTGGTTTTGCCGTTTTCAATGGACTGGGCCCGCTCGATGTTGAAATCCGAGCCCACGGTACCGCACCCGGCGATCCAGGTAGGACACAGCAACAATGCTACGAGGATGAGTAATGGTCTCATGGTTATGTTCTCCTAATATTGAATTGGATGCCTCCCCCGGTGAGGGAGGCGATGGGATTGCGCCAAAAATAACGCGGACTCTTTAACCGGTCCCAAGGGATTTTCCATCTAAAGAATAGCGGGATTTTATCACGGGTGCGGTCAACTCCAAACCTCAAGTTGTCCATCAGCGGCATTTTTTCCGGCCAGCCCGGGCCGGGAGAAGAGTCCCTTTCAGCGGTGGAACATCCTGTAAATCATCAGGTTTCGTCGGATTGAGGTTCCTAAAAACCCGGCAACAGAAAACACAGGCCCATGTCTCCGAGCAGACATTGCAGGCGGATGAAGGCCAAACTGAGGGCCCGCCGGTCGTCGGCGTCCAGCGGGGTTTGCGATTGGAGTTTCACCTGGATGTCCTCCAGCCGTGTTTGGTCCCGGTTTAATTTGTATAGGCTGACCCAACTGGTCTTGGCGATTTTTCCCGGCCAGCGGGCAGCTTCACGAACCAGAGGGTAGATGGAATCGAAATCCTGTCGAAGATTTTCCCGGTCTTTTTGAAACGTCATAGGCACCGGCAGGGCGTCCACGGCGCGGACCCATTCGGTCAGCCACAGCACCGACCGGGCCATGCGCGCGTAATGCAGTTTTTCCGAGGTATCCGTCGACCGGTGGTAATGTGGCGTCCGCCCGGAGCTGAGAAACAGAAACGGGATTCCCCGGTTGCGAAACGTGTCGTAATCGCTGAACGGAGTCTGGCCGTTTCCCGGAACGGATTCCACCATGTGGATGCCGAGGCGGCGCACGTCCAAACCGGGCACGCGGATTTTCGGGATCAGCGTTTCCAGGACCGCCGTTTTTTCCGAACCTACGGCGAACAGGGTGTCCTGGAGCGGTTGCCAGCTCACCCCGCCCATCAGGTCCATGATGACAGCCAGCTGGATATCGGTGCGGGCGATTCCCACTTCTTTGATCCTCATCATAAACTGATTCGATCCCATCAGGTGGGTGAGAAAGTGGGGCGGCTCTTCGGAATTGAATCCTACCAGCAGAACATTGAACCGCTGTAGCGCGGGACCCTGTTGCAGGCGTCTCGCGGTTTCGAGAAGAACGGCCACGCTGCTGGCGTTGTCGTCCGCTCCCAGAAACAGTTCGCCGTCGTGATCGCCGAGATGATCGAAATGCGCCCCCAGTACGATCCACGGACGCGACGGATGGATGGGAGCCAGCGCCGAGAAAACATTGTTGCCGATGGCGGGATCGACTTCCTGGGTGCGGCGTTGTTGTGAAGCGGGGGTGGATAGTTTTAATTCAGCAAACGCATTCAGCAGGTATTTCTCCGCCGCCCGGTTGCCCGCCGTTCCGGATTGGCGGCCTTTCAGCTCTGGTGACGCCAGGGTGTGCACATGCCGGCTGAGGCGGTCCGTGAGTTCTTTCAATTCGGGAGGAGTGGGGGGCAGGTCTTCATGGGTAATGCTGGCGGGATGCATCAAGAAGTAATCGGCGGTCCAGACCACCAGAACAAAATAGATCAACCATCGGAGGGTGTTTCGGCGGCGGCGCGGGTGGTTTGAGGGCGGCGGATGGTCCGGCATGGCACCCTTTGGCGGAAATCAGGTGATGATGGTGTACTTCTCCTGATGCAGTTTGGGGTTGATCTTGACGTTTACCTCTATATTGTAGGACTTTTCGATATCCTCCAGGTAGGAGGTTTCCTCTTCAAACAGAAGGTCATACACCGGCGGGGGCACCTCGATGGTGATGTTCTTCTGGGTCAGGTTGTTGGTGACCAGCCGTTGCAGGGCCCGGATGATTTCGTAACACACCGTGGTAGGCGATTTGATGTGCCCCCTGCCCTCACAATAGGGACAGGGATCGCACAGAATCTGGCTGAGACTGCCGCGCACCCGCTTGCGGGTCATTTCCACCAGGCCCAGATCGGAAATTTTCAGGATATTCGTTCGCGAGCGGTCGAACTTCAGCTCCTGGGTCAGGGCATTCCAGACAATCTCTTTGCTTTCCTCTTTGGCCATGTCGATGAAATCGACGATGATGATGCCGCCGATGTTGGTTAGGCGCAACTGGTAAACGATTTCCTTGACCGCTTCGAGGTTCGTTTTGAGGATGGTTTCTTCCGGATCGGTGTGCCCGACGAATTTACCGGTGTTGACGTCGATGGCGACCAGCGCTTCGGTCTGGTCGATGGTGATGAATCCACCGGATTTGAGCCAGGTTTTCCGGCCCAGGGCCCGGTTGATTTCGATCTCGATGCCGTAGTAATCGAAAATGGGAACAGCTTCCTTGTAGACCTCGATTTTATCTACCAGGTGGGGGAGATAGTTCGAACAGAACTCGATGCATTTTTCGTAATCGATTTTGGAGTCGACCACCAGGCGCTGGACGTCTTCGTTGAATAAATCGCGGATCGACCGGAAAATCAGGTTCAGGTCTTCATACAACAGGCAGGGAGCTTCCTGGCTATCGGACCGGCCCTTCAGGTTGTCCCACAGCTTGTGCAGGAAAATGACGTCGGGCATGAAGTCCTCTTTATTCTTGCCCAACCCTGCGGTGCGGACGATATAACCTTCGTCGGGACGGCCGATTTCCGCGATCAGATTCTTCAGGCGGGTCTTTTCCGCTTCGTCTTCGATGCGGCGGGAAACGCTGATCTGGTTGACCGTCGGCATGTAGACGATATGCCGGCCCGCCAGGGTTATGAAAGAAGTGATCCGCGCCCCTTTTGTACCCAGCGGGTTTTTGGCCACCTGTACGACGATTTCCTGGCCTTCCTTGAGCAGGTCCTGGATGGGAATACAGCGGTTGGCCATCCGCGAGGGTTTTCCCGCGGTGGACTCTTCCTCATCCTGTCCCAGGTCCATGTCCTCCGAATCGTCCTCGTCGCTTTCGAATTCCATCAGGTCGATGAGGTCGATGTCCCCAACGTATAAAAACCCGGCTTTTTCCAGACCGATATCGACAAACGCCACCTGCATTCCCGGCAGAATCTTGGTCACGATGCCCTGGTAGATGTTGCCGACAATCCCCTTTTTGGCCTTGTGCTCGATAAAAATTTCGGCCAGCTGATTGTTTTCCACCAAGGCCACTCGGATTTCCCGCGGGTTGGAATTGATGATGATTTCAGAAGCCATGGGCGTTAATGGGTTGAAAATTAGACAATTTTAAAAGGTTGGGCCGATTGTACCATGATGCGGCGTTTCCGAGTTAAAAATGAAAAGTAAGCCCGATCAGGAAAATACTTTAATTAAGTCAGTGTATGGCGCGGCGCATTTCGATATTCAGGAGCAATCCCAACGCGAAAAAATTGGTGATCAGGGAGGACCCGCCGTAACTGAGCAGGGGCAGGGGAAGTCCGGTGACCGGGAAAATCCCGATGGTCATTCCGATGTTGAAAATAATATATAAGCTGAGAGACGCCACGATGCCCAAAGCCACGAACAGGCCGAACCGGTCGGCCGCCCGGAAAGCGATATTCAACCCTTTGAGAATCAACGCCAGGTACAACGTGAACAAAACGGCTACGCCGATGAACCCGAGCTCTTCCGCGTATACCGAGAAGATGAAATCGGTGTGTTTTTCCGGCAAAAAGTTGAGCCGGCTCTGGGTGCCCGCCATCAGGCCCTTGCCCCAGAACCCGCCGGAACCCACCGCAATTTTAGATTGAATGGTGTGGTAGCCGGTTTTCAGGGGGTCCAGCTCGGGGTTGAACAATGTCAGGATACGGGTTTTCTGGTAATCCTTGAGGAAAAACCAGGTGAAGGGGGCCAGCACGACGCTGGTGCCGATCAACCGCCAAAGGGTTTTGGGATTCAGTTCGATCGCCACCACAAAAACAAAAAATATGAAAATAACGATAAACGCCGTACCCAGGTCCGGTTGCATGAAGATCAATCCGCCCAGCAGACCCGTCATCAGGGCCGGGACGATAAGGTCTCTGAGGTCATATTGGCCGCTGGGCTTGCCGCTTTCAAAATATTTGGCCAACACCAGAATGAGCGCGATTTTGGCAAACTCCGAAACCTGCAGGGTCAGGGGACCCAGATGGATCCAGCGCCGGGCGCCGGAGGAGATGGTTCCGAACAACAGGACGTAAATCAGGGACAGAACCGTCAGGAAAAAAATCGGGTAGGCATAATGGCTGAGGGTCCGGTAATCCATGAAAAGAGCGAAGAGCATTACCCCTAAACCGCATAAAATCCAGTAGATCTGCTTGATATAAAGGTCCCGGTAAAAGACCTCCGGCCGGGCGTGGTTGGCGCTGAAAATAACGACGACCCCGATCATCGCCAGCGACAAGATCAACAGGAAATACCACCAATTAAAATTTGAAAATAGTCTTCGGTCCAACATATCAGTCGGTTATCTTAACACAGCCGGGGCGGGTGCGGCTGCAAACGGTGGCTTGCCAAAGAACAATCCATAGGGGCTTTGCATAATATTTAATCGCCGGACCCGGCAGCGTTATTTTGCATGTAGTTGAGGCGTTTCTACCCGGTTTGTTCACAGCTTTTGCACAAAAGCTGTGAATACTAATAGTCTAAATTTCAATAGCTTCCTGAACGCCTGTAGTCACCGGCCGACAGCCGGGGTTTCCGGGGGATCCCCTTCAATCAAGTTTGGAACGCGGGTACGGTCCATGTTATCCGCTGTTTTGGAAAGAAACCGATTGTGTGGTTTTTGCCTTAGGGGCATGCCAATTCCCAGCAAGGGGCTTTCGGGTGTCAAAATTTTGATCCACCGATCAGGCCTTCAATACTGCGCAAGCGGAGTGTGCAACTCAAGTTTGCCTCGAAATCCAGTTTAGTCCTTGGTATGCAGGTATGGCTTGAACGCCAAAATTTTGTTACTGGATTAACCCCATTTTTCAGGTGTGATTTATGCGATCCAAAATTTTAATGTTCCAACTGTGGAAAACTTCGGAGTAATAAAAAATCGGGCGTAATTTCGTTGAGTGGAAACCCGGGGTTCTATAACCCATTGATTTTATAATATTTTTAGTGAATCGACCTGTTTCGGTCCTGGAACAGTCTAAAAATGGTAATTTACTGGGACGCGCTCCAATCCAGCTTTTCTCACATGTTTTCCACAGGCCGATGGGGCAGGGGATCAAACCCTCAACCGGAAAGATGACTGCCGAGACGGCGCGCCTCAATTCCTTAAGGCCGTTTTAAAGGATTTTCGGGTTCGGGGCGGTCGGGAGCGCGGCCTTCATATCAGAAGGCAACGGACTTTCCAGTTGTAAAACGTCGCCTGTAGCCGGGTGAGTCAATTCCAAGCGATGGGCGTGCAGGGCCTGCCTCGACATTTGGGGTAATCCCGGTTCCAGCGTACCCCCATAAAGGCGGTCCCCCAGAATGGGATGGCCGAGGGACGCCAGGTGCACCCGCAGTTGATGCGTGCGTCCCGTTTTCGGAAACAGCCGGACATAGGCGAAACCGTCGCACTGCCGGATCACTTCATAACGGGTCGTTGCTTCCCGTCCGGCTGGGGCGCGGGTGGACATTTTTTTACGGTGCGTTTTGTGCCGGCCGATGGGGGCATCGATCACTCCATTTTGCGGTGTGAAAGTGCCCTTGGCCAGCGCCAGATAAACTTTCTGAATGTCACGCTCCTTGAACTGGAGGGTCAGCGACTGCATGCAGGCTTCCGTCTTGGCGGCGACGATCAAGCCGGAGGTGTCCTTGTCGAGCCGGTGCACGATGCCGGGCCGTTCCACCCCGCCGATGCCCGCCAGGTCTTTGCAATGGTACAGCAACGCATTCACCAGCGTGCCGCCGGCATGACCGGGTGCGGGATGCACCACCATGCCCGGCGGTTTGTCGACGACGATCAGGCAATCGTCCTCGTGAACGATGTTCAGGGGAATCGCCTCCGGTTGCACCTCCAGCGGTTCCGGGTCGGGCACCGCGAGGTCTACCCGGTCGCCCGCCTTCAACTTGTAATGGGCTTTGGCGGGGGCGCCGTTGACGGTCACCTGTTCCGCTTCGATCAGCTTCTGAATATAAGAGCGGGTGAGATCGTCCATCGCCTCCGCCAGAAATACGTCCAGGCGTTGCTTGCCGCAGGCGGGGTCGATGTCGAATTCATACTGTTGCATGGTAGAGGACCTGGGGGCCGTCGCCGGACCAAGGTGAGCCGGCCGGGCCGGCTATTTTTCCAGCAGGCGCGGCATCAATTCCACCAGGTTGCAGGGCGGGTTGTTGCTGTTGAGCTGGTGCACCAGAATGTCGTCCCAGGCGTCCTTGCAGGCGCCGGTGGAGCCGGGCAGGGCGAACAGGAAAGTGCCATTGGCCACGCCGCCGGTGGCGCGCGACTGGATGGTCGACGTCTTGATATTCTGATAACTCAGCCAGCGGAACAGCTCGCCGAAACCGGGAATCGATTTCTCGTATAAGGCCTCAAACGCCTCCGGGGTCACGTCCCGTCCGGTCATCCCGGTGCCGCCGGTGGCGATGACCACGTCGATCTTGCTGTCGGCAATCCATTTTTTAAGGACCGCCTGGATGATGGGGATCTCGTCTTTCACGATCTGTTTATCGACCACATTGTGCCCGGCGGCGGTGGCGCGGTCGACCAGCGTCTTGCCGGATTTGTCGTCTTCTTCCGTGCGCGTGTCCGACACCGTCATGATGGCGATATTCACGCTTTTGCCTGGCTTTGCGTCCATAAAACTCACTCCCTGAAAAGGTTTGTCCGCATAATATCAACCCCGCCGGGCTGTGTAAAGCCGCACCCTACCGGGGGAGGGTACGGGCTAACCGTTGACGGCAATCGATAACCACTGGGCGCAATTTTAAGGTTTTAAATTTACCTGCGGCGGTTCGCCGCCCAGCGTGACGCTGGACCCAATTCTGCTCCGGGCCTTGCCCGGCCAGCGTGACGCTGGACCCCATATCTTCCCCTCCTTACCAAGGAGGGGATACAGGGGAGGTTATGATAAATCCCTTCCCTTAATTTATTTCTATCCTATTTCCTTGTCCAGGTTTTTGCCCTTTATGTTTCCCGTAAGTGCAAGTATGTTATAAACAAAATCCACTTTCATGGAGAATTCATGCCCACAGCGATCATCACCGGCGGTGCGGTGCGCCTCGGCAAGGCCCTGGCCTGCCACCTGGCGGACCGGGGATGGCACCTCGCCCTGCATCATAACGCGTCCGACCCGGCCCAGGTCCTCGCTCACGCCAAACAGGCGGGGGTGACGTGCCGGACCTATCCCGGTGATCTTTCTGACCTGGCCTTTGCCGAAGGCTTGATCGGGCAGGTAACCGCGGATTTTTCCGACGTCACACTGCTCGTCAACTGCGCCGCCAACTTCATTCAGGAAAACGTCGAACAGACGTCGACCCAAACCCTGATCGATACCATGCAACTCAACCTGATGTCGCCCTATCTTTTGATGCGCGAATACAAGAAACACATCGGGCAGGGGATGATCCTCAACCTCCTCGACGAGCGCATTGCGAAGAACATCCCGGCGTTCGCCGCGTATTCCGTAAGCAAGGTGGCGCTGGAGCATGTGACGCAACTGGCGGCGGTGGAATGGGGCGAGACGGTGCGCGTCAACGCCATCGCGCCGGGATTGATCCTGCCGCCCGCCGGCCACGGCCAGGAGTACCTCGACCGCAACAAAAAGAACGTGCCGACCCAAACCCATGGCGATGTATCCGACCTCACCCGCGCGCTCGATTACCTGCTCGCAAGCCCGTTCGTCAACGGCGAAGTCCTGTTCGTCGACGGTGGAGACAGTAAAGGCCGCACCAGCCAGCAGTAACTTATCCCCTTTTTAAAGAGCCTGTCCTGAGCTTGTCGAAGGGGGATTACTTAAAATCAAAAAATTCCTTTATTGCCATTATCGTGTCGATATCGGTGCCGACCCCGTACGAGATTTTGTAGGTCCCATCCATTTTGCAAAAGATCATCCCAAGGTCGTTTTGCAATTGATCTTTCCCGATAACGATCGATTTTCCTTTATCGAGGTTGAAGGTAATGGGTGTGCTGGTGTGGTAGGAATGTGAAAAACCGTTTTGTTTAAGCCAGGGAGCCAATTGCCGGTAATAATAATTAAAATCATTCTGCACTTCAAAATCTGCGTCTGTTTTAACCGGGTCCGTAAAAAAGAAAGCCACATGCCCCAGCGTATCCTTTCCCGCATAACTGTTGGGGCACAGAACAAGAATGGCAAGGACCCACAAGCTTAAAAAAATTTTCATTCCTGGATTCCTATTTGGATTAGCGGGTCCACAACCCCCGCTTCTTGGAAACCTTTCTTTCGCAATAAACAACTGTCGCACTGGCCGCAGGGGCGGCCGTTAGCGTCCGGGTGGTAGCAGGAGTGGGTGAGGGAGTAGTCGACGCCGAGTTCGAGGCCCTTTTTTATAATCTCGGCTTTGGTCATCTGAATGAGGGGTGTGTGGATTTTAAATTTCGACGTGCCCTCGACCCCGGCTTTAGTGGCCAGGTTGGCCATCTGCTCGAACGCCTGGATGTATTCCGGGCGGCAATCGGGGTAGCCGCTGTAGTCGATGGCGTTGACCCCGATGAAAATATCCTCCGCCCCGGCGATTTCCGCCGCCGCCAGGGCGAACGAAAGGAAAATGGTATTTCGCGCCGGGACATAGGTTATGGGGATTTCAGCGCTCATTTCCCCATCGGTCCGGCCTTTGGGCACAGCGATTTCGTCCGTCAGGGCGGAGCCGCCGAACTGGCGCAGGTCGACCTTGACCTCCCTGTGCTCCAAGGCCCCCATTTTTAAAGAGAGTGCCCGTGCCTTGGCCAGCTCCACCCGGTGCCGCTGGCCGTAATCGAAACAGAGCGTTACCGGCGAATACCCCTGTTGGAGGGCAATCGCCAGCACGGTGGCCGAGTCCAGCCCCCCGCTCAGAAGTACTATCGCCTTTTTTTTCATAAAGTTAATTCCCTTTGGCACTTAGCGATTGCTATTATATACTACGCTGTTTACAATACCCTAAAATCTGTAAAATCAGGCTTTTCCGGACGTATGTTCGACAATTTATCCAACCGCCTCGAGGCGATCTATAAAAAATTAAAGGGCCGCGGCAAGCTGAAAGAAGCCGACGTCGACCAAGCCCTGCGCGAGATTCGCGTCGCCCTGATTGAGGCGGATGTCAGCCTGCCGGTAATTGTGGATTTTCTGGCCAAGGTGCGGGAGAAGTCCATCGGCCAGGAAGTGCTCAAGAGCCTGACCCCCGGTCACCAGATGGTCAAGATCGTCAACGACGAGCTGGAGCGTCTGCTGGGGGGCGAGGTCAGCGACATCCGGTTTTCCGACAGCCCGCCCACGATTATTCTGATGGTCGGTCTGCAGGGCTCCGGCAAGACTACGACAGTCGGCAAGCTGGCCAAAAAATTCAAGAAGGAAGGCAAGAACTGTCTGCTGGTCCCGGCCGACGTGTACCGCCCGGCGGCCATCGAACAGTTGAACGTATTGGGACGCGATCTGGAGATCGACGTCTACCAGGCCGGAGATGATAAAGACCCGGTCAGCATTTGCGCCAACGCTGTGAAGCAGGCCCGCGATGAAATGCGCACCGTGGTGATTCTCGACACCGCCGGCCGTCAGCAGATTGACTCTGCGTTGATGGACGAAATTGTGGCCATCAAGAAAAAGATCGAGCCGCACGAGGTGCTGTTCATCGCCGACTCCATGATGGGCCAGGAAGCGGTGAACGTGGCGAAGGCGTTCCACGACGCGGTGGGCATCGACGGCGTGGTGCTGACGAAGATGGACGGGGACGCGCGCGGCGGCGCGGCGTTGTCAATCAAATCCGTCACCGGCCGGCCCATCAAATACATCGGCACCGGCGAGAAACTGGACGCCCTCGAGCCGTTTCATCCCGACCGCATCGTGTCGCGCATACTCGGCATGGGCGACGTGATGACCCTGGTCGACAAGGCCAAGGACACCTTCGAGCAGGAACAGCAGGAAGCGCTCGAAAAGAAATTAAAGAAGAATGCGTTTGATCTGGAGGATTTCCGCGACCAGCTCAGGCAGGTGCGCAAAATGGGGTCGATCCAGGATTTGCTGGGCATGATACCCGGCGCGGGCAAATTGATGAAGGGCATCAAGGTGGACGACGGCGCGTTTGTCCGCATCGAGGCCATCATCAATTCGATGACGCCGCACGAGCGGTCGCGCCACAACGTCATCAACGGCAGCCGCAAAAAACGCATCGCCGCGGGAAGCGGCACTACCGTCAGCGAAATCAACAAACTGTTGAAGCAGTTTTCGCAGATGAAGAAAATGATGAAAAAAATGTCGTCCGGCGGTTTCCGAGGTTTCAATCTGGGAAGCCTGATGGGAGGACGAGGAGGCATGAACCCCTTTTAAACCGGATGAGACCTTTTTAAATAAAAGTTATTTTTTTTCATAACCACAGGAGGAAACATTGGCAGTAGTCATTCGATTGAGTAGACGAGGAGCAAAAAAGAGGCCCTTCTATAGGGTAGTTGCGACCGATTCACGAGCTCCGAGAGACGGCAAGTTTCTTGAAATGTTGGGCACCTATGACCCGTTGAAAGCTGAGGATCAATTTAAGATTGACGCGGAAAAAGTGCAGAGCTGGATCAAGAAAGGCGCTTTGCCTTCCAGGACCGTGACATCGCTTCTGAAAAAAGCCGGAGTTGCCTTATAAGGTGTTAACGAAGGACGTCATTTTGATCTTCCTGTCTCGAAGCTGATCGTTGTAAAGGAGTTGCACCCGGCGAAGATTTAACGCCGGGTCTACAGTGGATCTGGGAGGTATCGAGCATGAAGGATCTTATCATTGTCATCGCGAAAGCATTGGTGGATTTTCCGGATCAGGTGGAGATCAGGGAAGTGGTGGGTGAGAAAACCACGGTTCTGGAATTGAGGGTGGCCAAGGAAGACTTGGGCAAAGTGATCGGCAAGCAGGGCAAAACCGCCCGGGCTATGCGCACCATTTTAAACGCCAACGCGACCAAGTTGAAGAAACGGGCGGTTTTGGAAATTATTGAATAATTCATGGATTGGGTTCCGGTTGGTGACATTACGAAAACCCATGGGTTGAAGGGAGAAGTTAAACTTAAACCTTCGGTGACCGGCCCGAATCGAGTTCAAGGACCTCATCGTGCCCGGATTGTGGGAGACGACGCGGGGCCTGCCGAAACGATTCTGGAGAAAGTCCGCGGACAGGGCGGACGGTGGATCGTCAAGTTCAAGGATTGTAAAACGGTTGAACAGGCGCAAACCCTGGTGGGGAAGACTCTCGAAATTTTTACCGAGGATTTCCCACCGTTGCCGGACGGGGAGTATTACTGGTTTCAGATCGAAGGCCTGCAGGTCTTCGATGAAGAGGGCCGGTGTTACGGAACGATCACCGAAATCATTTTTACCGGCAGTAACGACGTGTATGTGGTTCAGGATGGGGACAAAGAACTCCTGCTTCCGATGATTGACTCCGTGGTCAAGTCCATTGACCTCAAGGAGAACAAACTCATTTTTCATATCATCGAGGGATTGCTTGAAGACCATCCGGTTTGACATTATTTCTATTTTTCCCGGGATGTTTGAGTCCCCGTTTCGTGAAAGCCTGTTGAACAAGGCGCAGGAAAGAGGCATCGTCGAGATCAGGACGCACGATCTTCGCGACTACACGCTGGACAAGCACGGGCGGGTGGACGATGCGCCTTTTGGCGGCGGGGTGGGGATGGTGATGAACATCGAACCCATCGACCGCGCTCTGGAGGCCGTTAAAAAAGATCGTCCCAAGGCGTACAGTATTCTGTTGTCGCCCGGCGGTTATCGTTTCGATCAGAAAAAAGCCTGGGAGCTTTCCGGCAAGGATGAAATCATCCTCGTTTGCGGACGCTACGAAGGGGTGGACGAGCGGGTTTCCGAACTGGTCGACGAAGAGTTGTCCATCGGCGACTATGTATTAAATGGTGGCGAAGTGCCCGCAATGGTAATTGTAGAAACCGTGGCCCGCCTGGTGCCCGGGGTGGTGGGCGATGAGCAGTCGTTGGCCGAGGAATCCTTCGCTTCCGAAATGCTGGAGTATCCGCAGTACACACGCCCGCGGGATTACAAGGGGTTCCAGGTGCCGGACGTTTTGATGTCCGGCGACCACAAGAAAATCGAAGAATGGAAACGGCAGGCGGCGCTCCGGAAAACGGCCAAACACCGTCCCGATCTTTACCGCAATATTCAAACGGGCGGTTCTGAATAAACAACTTGATTACGGCATAGTTTGACCGAATCGGTTCATAGCCATATCGATATCGCACTGGTGCATTTCCCGGTTTACAACAAATCGGGAGAGATCGTCACCTCATCGGTGACCACCCTGGACGTGCATGACATCTCGCGGATCGGCCGCACGTTTAACGTCGGCATGTTTTATGTCGTCACGCCCCTGGAAACCCAGCAGAAGCTGGTCCACCGGCTGATGGACCATTGGCTGGAGGGTTATGGGTCGGAATACAATCCCACCCGCAAGCAGGCCCTGCTCAACACCCGCGTGGTGAACGTGCTGGACGATGCAGTGGCGGACATCACCCAGCGCCGGGGAGAGCGGCCGCGGACCATTATCCCGGACGCCAAGCGGTTTCCGCAGAGCCGGTCCTACCGGGAAGTGCGCGAGGCGTTGCAGGACGATCATCCCTACCTGCTGGTGTTCGGGACCGGTTGGGGATTGGAAAAAGGCCTTGTGGAACGGGCCGATATCGTACTGGCCCCGATAGAAGGACTGAACGGTTACAATCACCTGCCGGTCCGGGCGGCCATTGCGATCATCCTGGACCGCCTGCTGGGACTGGGGATGGGGGCCGAATAATTTGTTTGTGAGTTTGCGTGGAAACTGGTATGATTCGCGCTTTTATGTCGAAGGAGACGGGTTTCATGAATTTGGTCGATCAGATTGAACAAAAGGAAATGAAGGAAAAAACCCCCGAAGTGCGCATTGGGGATACCGCGCGGGTGCACTTTCGCATCGTCGAGGGAAATAAGGAGCGCGTCCAGGTGGTGGAAGGCGTCGTGATCAAAATGCGCGGCAGTCAGAACCGCAAAACCATCACCGTGAGAAAAGTATCGTTCGGCGTCGGCGTCGAGCGTATCTTCCCCCTGCATTCCCCGCGGGTGGAAAAAGTGGAAATCGTAAAACACGCCAAGGTCCGCCAGGCCAAGCTGTACTACCTGCGGGAACTGCGCGGCAAAGCGGCGCGTTTGAAAGAAATCCGGGTCCAGAGGGTCAAGGGCAAATCCAAGGCATCCAAAAAGAAATCCAAAGCCAAAGCCAAAGCAGAGACCGAAGCCTGAATCCCGTTTCGGCGGCACCCGTTTTCTCAACCGGCTTCGCCATCGAGGCCGGTTTTTTTATGGGTTGAATGGGGTCCCGGGTGTGGGCGCCGTCTCTGACGAGGGCCGGGTCGGCGGCGGTGATAAGGGGTGGGGTTTCGGCATCAGTTGCCTGCGGCTCAACAGATAAAGAATGGATCGTCCCAGCCCGTGTTTGAGCGGATTGGCCTGGTACGCCCGGTTCGCTTTCGGCAGAAGCCGGCGAAGGTCCTCCAGGCGGCGGGCGTCGATGGGATGGATGAACAACATTTCCGGTACCCGCGATCCTCTTTTCATTTGGTTGATTCGGCTCCAGAACCGCACGGTTTCCATAGGATCATATCCCGCCTGCACCATCAAATTCATTCCCAGGTCGTCCGCCTCGAATTCATGGCGCTGGCTGAAAGGCATTGACCGATCCGGGCCGACCCCCAACGCCGTCATGATCTCATTTTTATTTCTGGAGTTTGAAAAACCGGCGGGAATGGCCGCGCCTCTTCCCGAATTATGGAAAGACCGGGACAGGCGCTCCGTGCCATGCCGGGCCACGACGTGCGCGATTTGATGGCTCATCACCGCCGCCAGTCCCGCCTCGTTGGCGCACACCGGAAGAATGCCGGTGGTGACCGCTACCTTGCCGCCGGGCAGGGCGAAGGCGTTTCGCTCGTTCGATTCGATCAGCGCAAACTCCCAGTTCAGGTGCGGCATGGCAGACACCGCCGCCAATTGCCCGCCCACCCGGTTTAAAATTTTGAGCAACTGCGGGTCCTGCGATAATTGTTCATGTTTCAGGATTTCCCGGTAGGCTTCCTCACCCAGAGCCGTTTCCTGATAGAGAGGCACCGTCATCTCAGGCTGGGGCGGCGGGAACGGGAACCTGGCACAACCCAAAAGGAGAGAGAAAATCAAAACCGCTGGAATCCAACGCTTGGGCAACATGAATTGATTATAGAATTCACCACCTTACTTTTCAACGGCCACTTTTTTATTGCCAGCCCCCGGCGAATCACTTATTATCGGCGCAAAGGAGTGGCCGATGCGGGACCACGAAATGGAAGCGGAACATTCCGGATATCGTTCAGTGGCGGGAGTGGACGAAGCGGGGCGCGGGCCTCTGGCGGGTCCCGTGGTGGCCGCCGCTGTGGTGTTGCCTCGGGATATTTCCCTGCCCGGTTTGCGCGATTCCAAAAAAATGTCCCCGACTCTTCGCGCACGCCTGTTCAACCAGATCATCGCGCAATGCACAGGATTCGGAATCGCCCGTGTCGATGAAACCACCATCGACGAGATCAACATCCTGCAGGCCGCGCTGTTGGCCATGAAGCGCGCAGTGGAGCAACTGCCCCTGGAGCCCGATCTGCTGTTGATCGACGGCAACCGCGGCATCGAATGCGAGACGCACCAGAAAACTATTATCGGCGGGGACGACACCCGTCTCTCCATTGCCGCCGCGTCGGTGCTGGCGAAGGTGACGCGCGACCGGCTGATGGAGGAGTACCACGAGCAGTACCCGCGATATGAATTTTCCCGGCACAAGGGATACGGCACCCGCCTGCACAAGGAACGCATCCGGGAGTACGGCCCCTGTCCCATTCACCGGAAAACGTTTAAAGGCGTGGCGGAATACTGGCCCCCGCGCCCGGAATAACTTTTTGGAGTTTGGAATGCTGTCGGCATTGAACAAAAAATGGATTTTTGCGAATCCGGAAACCGCCTCGGTCGACCGGTTGTGTGAGGCGCTGGAAGTATCTCCCTTTCTCGCCCGCCTGATGGTCAACCGCGGTCTCGGGGATCCGGAAGAGGCCCGCTTTTTCCTCAACCCCCAGCTGGATCATGTCCATGATCCTTTTTTGATGCGGGGAATGGATGTGGCCGTCCGGCGCATCGTTGAAGCCATCCAGAACCGGGAGACCGTCACTGTGTACGGCGATTACGATGTGGACGGCGTGACTTCCGCCGCGCTGATGGTGCATTTCTTCCGCGAACTGGACGCGCCGTTCGATTTTTACCTGCCCAACCGCATGGAGGAGGGCTACGGCCTCAACGAGCAGGCGCTGGACACCATCAAGGCGCGCGGCTGTAACCTCGTCATTACGGCGGATACCGGGGTGACCGCACTCCGGCAAGTGGCGCATGCCAACAAGATCGGCATGGAGGTCATCGTGACCGACCACCATCAAATCGCCGAGGAAGGATTGCCCGATGCGCTGGCGGTGTTGAATCCGCACCAACCCGACTGCACGTACCCGTTCAAATTTCTAAGCGGCGTTGGCATCGTGTTCAAGTTGGCGGAGGGCATTCGCCGGGGCCTGCTGGACGCGGGGTGGGAGGCAGACCGCCTGCCGAACCTCACAAAACATCTCGATCTGTTCACCTTGGGCACCATCGCCGATATGGCGCCGCTGATCGACGAAAACCATGTGCTCACGGCGCATGGCCTGGAAGCTTTGCGCAACAGCGTCAAGCCGGGGGTGATCGCCCTGAAATCGGTCGCCGGTGTCGACGGTAAAGTCGATTCTTCTTCCGTGGGGTTCGGCATGGGACCCCGCCTGAACGCCGCCGGAAGGCTGGGTCAACCGGACCGCGGCCTGCACCTGCTGGTGTCGTCCGACCTCAACGAAGCCATGGAAATGGCCAAATCGCTGGACGCATTGAACGAGGAACGCAAGGAAACGCAGAAATGGTGTTACGAGGAAGCGGAGTATCTGCTGGATCGGCAGGTAGATCTGGAAAATGAAAATGTCATCGTGCTGGCGTCGGAAAATTTTCACCAGGGAGTGATCGGCATCGTCGCCTCCAAACTGGCGGAAAAGTTTTACCGGCCGGCGATCCTGATCGCGCTCCAAAAAGGCGTTGGCAAAGGATCGGCGCGCAGTATTCCGTCGTTCAACCTGGTCAAGGCGATGACGCAATGTTCGGAACATCTCATCCAGTACGGCGGCCACGCCTATGCCGCCGGATTGAACATCGAAGAAGGCCGCGTGGACGCATTCCGGAAAGCCATGAACCGGGTCGGCGACGAATATCTTACTAGGGACAACTTGGTGGCGGAGTTGCAGGTGGACGCTACCCTGATGATGCAGGACATCACCCAGGAGCTGTTCAAGGAAATTGAAAGCCTGGAACCGTTCGGGCAGATGAACAAGGTCCCGGTTTTTTTATCGAGTAAAGTCCGGGCCCGCAACGTCAAGTTCGTTGGCCGCGAGGACAACCACGTCCGCTTCCGGGCGTTCCAGGGCAATCACTTCCGCAATGTTATCGGCTTCAACCTGGCCCACGCATTTCAATCCATCGACGCCCACGCACCCATCGATCTGGTGTACGAAATACGCCGCAACACCTGGGGCGGCCGCGACTCCATCGAAATCAAACTCCTCGATCTTAGATCCAGCATGGAAGAAAAACAAAGCTAAACAAGATTGTCATCCTGAGTGAAACGAAGGATCTGGGTTTTATGTTTCATCGGTGTTTATCTGTATTCCCTTCGGCAAGCTCAGGACAGGCATCTGCGTCCGGGCAAGGCCCGGAGCTGAATCAGGTCCAGCGTCACGCGGGTCTCTGTGTCCTCTGTAGTGAAAGGGTTGTTAATTATTGAGAATCATTCCGCTCTGACGGATTCTTTGGGGTTGAGGCGCATGGCGAGGCGGGCGGGATAAAGCCCGGCCATGCAAGCGACGATCCAGAACAGAATCACCGCGATCAGTATAAAAGTGTAAGGAAAAAACACCTGGATGGTCCAGCCGAACGATTGTTTGTTGATCACGAAGATCAGCAGATAAGACACGACGATCCCGGCGGCCAGGCCCAGCGCCGAGCCGATCACTCCCAGCAGTCCCGCCTCGATCAGAATCATTTTTTTGATCTGCTCCTGAAACGCCCCGATGAAACGCAGGATACCGATTTCCCGCCGCCGTTCGATAATCAGCGAGATCAGCGTGTTGAACAATCCCAGCACCGCCACGCCGACGCCGATGATTTCCAGCGAATAAGTGATGGCGAAGGTCTTGTCGAAAATTTTCAGCACTTCCTTTTTGAGTTCCACGTTGGACCGCACGATAATCCGGTCGGAACTCCCGATGGTTCGGATGATTTCCTTGCGGACCTCCGGCAGATGTTTGGCATCTTGCAGGTAGACCACGAAACTGTTGACGTTGGGATCGTTGTAATATTTCAGGTAGGTGCCGCGGTCGATAATAATCAGTCCCCGCTCCTGCGAATAGTCGTAGTAAACCGCCGCGATCTCCAATTCCAGAGGCCCGGAAGGGGTGTTCAGGGCCAGGCGGTCCCCGGTGTCCACCTGATGCTTCAGTGAAAACGATTCCGACACGATGGCGCGGTTGTATCCCACCAACAATTCGGCGAGCTCGCCGGCCGGCGGACCTTGCTTGATCACCAGATTGCCGTGACGCGACAGAATGTTGAAATCCCCCGAGCCGAGAAGGGCCGGCTCATCGTGGTAGGAAATAGGGATGGCGCGGAACAGGTCGACCGCCTTCACGCCGGGTGTTTCCCGGAGCGCGGCCACTTTATCCAGCGGCAGGGTGTATTGGTAATCAATATTCTTGCCCCCGGCGGCGCGGACGAACAGATCGGCTTGCAGGGTCTGGTTGATCCACATCACCACCGTCTGCCGAAAACTGTGCACCATGATCGACATGCTGATCACCATCATGAACGCGATCGCCAGCGACGATACCGCCATGGAGTTGCGCCCCACGTTCTGCGCCAGGTTCATGCTGGCCAGCAGGCCTTCGCCCTGAAACCAGCGTTTGCACAGTCCGTGCGAAAGATCGCGCAGAACCAGCAGGCCTGAGGGAGCCAGGAAGGAAATTCCCATCACAATGAAGAACACCGCCAGGAATCCAAAATAAGGAAACTGCGCGATGGCCGGGAGTTGCGAACACACCGCCGCCAGCAGAAAAACAAACAGAGCCAGGACGGTCAGTTTGCGGTTGCCGCGAAAAATTTTGAGATCGTAACTGCCGCGCCGCATGACCTGGGTGGGCGACGTGGTGGCGGCATCCCAGGCGGGGATGACCGCCGAGACGAACGACAACCCGACACCGAAAAGGAAATAGAGGCCCATTTGATCCCAATGAAAATCCACTTGGGTCACGTGGGTGGGAGCGTACAGATTGTTGACGGTGATGGCCACCGCATCCAGCGCAAATTGGGCCAGGTAATAGCCCAACGCGATACCGAGGGCTGATCCGATAACCCCGATCACTCCCGCTTCCAGCAAAAATATGGAAGCGATCAATCCCGGCGAGGCGCCCATCGCCCGCAGGGTCCCGATCTCCGTTCGCCGGCGCACCACCGACAGGGAAATCATATTGTAGATGAGGTACAGGCCGACCAGCAGGGCGACGAAACTGAGCGCCGTCAAATTGTATTGAAACGCGCGCAACATTTTTTCGACCTGCTGGTTTCTGCGTTCCGGCCGGTCGACCCGAAGGAAACCGGGAAGCACTTCCGAAATTTTTCGTTGCATGAAGGCAAAATCCCTGTCTTTTAGAAACTCCACGTCAATCCGGTCCAGTTTTCCGATTTTGCCGAAGGCTTTTTGCGCGGCCAACAGGTGCATGACCGCAAAATTCCGGTCCAACGCTTTGGCCAGACCCTTGTGTTCCAGAATGCCGTTCACGTTGAGCTTTTGTACCTTGCCGTTGATTAGAAAATGGACGTGATCGCCGGGTTTGAAGTCGGTTTCCGGAATAAACTTTTCCGGCAATATGACGCCCCGGGGATCCAGGATAAGGGGTAACAGGCTTGTAAAATTTGAGCGCTTGGTTTTCAGGGAAAAGTCGCGGATGCCGTTGGCTTTCAGCAGGTCGGTCCCCAGAAATTCCACCACCTCGTTGCTATCCACCTCCACGCCGTATCCCCGAATGATCGGATAGGCTCGTATCTCATCTCCAAGCTCTTCCAGAATTTTTAAATATTTTTCGTCAAAAGGGATGCCTTCCGCTTCGACCACCGCATCGGCCTTCCCCAACGCCAGGTCGACGCTTTCGCTGAAGGACAACATGGTTTGCCGGTTGGCCAGCTGGATGCTCAAAAATACCGATACGCCGAGGGCGACCCCGAGAATGGTGATGACAAATCGAAAGGGATCGCGCACCAGAGGCCGCAGGATAAGCGCCGTGAACAGGTCCTTGAAATAAATCAGAAAGCTCATGGTCGGCGGTTGATCCTCTCCGGTTTATTTAAGGGTTTGGAGTTTGCCGTCGCGGATATCGAAGTGGCGGTTGCCGTACTTCGCCGCTTGGGGATTGTGCGTGGCCACCACCACGGTGGTTTCGAAATCCTCGTTGGCCTGTTTGAGGAGATCGAGAACTTTGATCCCGTTTTCCGAATCGAGGTTGCCGGTCGGCTCGTCCGCCAACAGCAGGGAGGGCTGATGTACCAGCGCCCGGGCGATGGCCACCCTCTGCATTTCGCCGCCCGACAACTCGGCGGGAAATGACCGGGCGCGATGGGTCAAGCCGACGTAATCCAGTAATCCGGCAATGCGATCCCTGCCTGCCTTCGCAGCGTGACTGAGCAACAACGGCAGTTCGATGTTTTCAAGGACCGATAGGGTGGGCATGAGGTTGAAGAACTGGAACACGAAACCGATTTCACGCCGCCGCAGTTGGGTCAACTCGCGGTCCTTCATTTCGGAAAGCAATTGGCCATTGAGGTGGATGGCGCCTGCATCCGGTGTGTCGAGGCCGCCCATGCAGTTGAGCAGGGTGGTCTTGCCGCCGCCGCTGGGACCCATCACCGTGACGAAATCCTTTTTCTCCAGGCTCAGACTGACGTCCGAAAGCGCGGCGATCCGCAGCCCGCCCGCTTGGAAATATTTACAAACCCCGTCGAATCGAACGATCATGGCTAGAGGAGACTCTCCGGAAGAGAAATGAGAATTTGGGGTTTCCCAGTAAATTTCATACAGAGGCCCATCTTATCAAAAACCGGACGAAAGAGGTTGATCGGGCTGGTACCCAGTCCGGGGCGGAAAGCGCAGGAGACCCGGAAGGCCTGATGTGGATCGCCAATCCCCGAAAATCGGAATTTCGTCGCCGCCCACAAGAATCAAGAAAAACTTTATATATCAATAAGTTAATAATATTCCAAATCCAGGCCCCTATGGGAATAATAAATATAAAATAAAATATTCATTGACAAAAGTTTATCAAGGTTGTAGATTTATGGAAAACCGGGAGGAGAGGGCCCGGCCACCCCAGGGAGTGTCAGGTGAGGTTCTCCTTCCCGATGCTCCAAACGCTCCAGGAGGAGGTCAACCATGGGTGAGAATCAGCGAAGCATCGATCTGGAGATTGCACAACGTGAAACCTTTGATGCCACCATCATCGGCGGCGGAATCAACGGCGCCAGTCTTTACCATCACCTCTGCCAGAAGGGTTACCGGGTGTTGCTGGTGGACAAGGGAGATTTTGCCGGCGGCACCAGCCAGGCCTCGGCCATGATGGTCTGGGGGGGCCTGCTGTACCTGCGCAATCTGGATATTTTAACCGTGGCCCAGTTGTCGCGCGACCGCGAGGCGATGATCCGCAATCTGGGAGGTGAGGTGTCGCCCGCACGGTTCCGCTACATCCCCTCGCGGGAGACCGGCTTGAACAAATACCTCATGGCGTCCGGCCTGTACTTTTACTGGATGCTCGGCCTGTGCCAAAGGGAGCGGCCACGGGTCGAGGAATCCTACGCGGAAAAAGCGTTCCTGAAAAACGGCGAACACGACCCTTCCTTTTTATATCAGGAAGCGGTTTTAAATCAATCCGACAGCCGCTTTGTACTGCGGTGGATCACCGGCCAGGATTCCCGGCAGGGCATCGCTCTCAATTACTGCGCGCTCACCGGGGGCGAGTACCATGCCGGGGACGGGCTGTGGCGGTTGACGTTGACCGATCAGGTCACGGGGTGGGCGCGCCTGGCCCGAAGCCGCTGTGTCATCAACTGCGCCGGGGTTTGGACCGATACCGTCAACCGCCAGTTTAAGATCGAAACTCCCTTCAAGCACGTGTTCAGCAAAGGGGTGTTTGTCGGCCTCGAGCGGCAGGACCGGCATAATTATCCCTTGATCTTCGATATGGGCGAGCAGGACGACGTGCTGGCCTACATCCCCTGGGGTCCGGTCGCTTTGTGGGGCCCGACGGAGACCTGTCTGCCCTCGATCGAGGGGGGCGTGCGCACCGAACCGGAGGACGTGGATTTCCTGCTGGAACGCGCCAACCGCAACCTGAAAAAACAGGTCGACCCCGCCGACGTGGTTTCCCTGCGGTGCGGAGTTCGGCCGCTGGTCGTCAAAAAGAATTTTTCGCAGGAGTGTTATCCCCTCAACCTTTCCCGCAAACACCAAATCCACCGGGACCGGCTGAAGCCCTGGATTTCGGTGTACGGCGGCAAGTTCACCAGCTGTGTTTCGGTCGCCGAAAAAGTCGAGAAGCAGGTCCGGGGCCTGGTGGCTCCCGGCCAGCGGAGGTTACCCGTCCCAGCGTCCACGCCTGCCGAAATGGAGTGGGATACCTATCCCGGATTGCAGGAGAAAGTGCCTTCGCTCAAAGGGTGTATCGAGGGTGAACGCTGTCTGAATCTGGAAGACTATCTGCGGCGGCGCACCAATATTTCCCAGTGGGTTCCGCGAGAGGGACTGGGAAAAAATAACGAGAACGTTCCCCATCTGGAACAACTGGCCTTGCAGTTTTCCGGTGGGGAATCCGTGATCGCCCGGAAGCTGGTGCTGGATTATATAGAAGCCGTGGAGCGCCGATTCGACGGCGTGCTGGCTCAAGTCTATTCCTAAACCGATTCTGCGAGGTGACGCATGACGCAAGTTAAACACAACCAACCGGCGATACTGGGTGGGGTTCCGGCGGTGACCGCCGACCATGCACCGGCCAACCGCTGGCCGCTGTTGACTCAGGAAGATGAACGGGCGGTGCTCGAAGTGATGCGTGACGGCAACATTTCAACGCATCCGGTCATCCGCAAGCTGGAAAAGGATTATGCCGAATTCACCGGCCGCAAGTACGCGCTGGCGCACAACAACGGCACGGCGGGACTCTTGGCGGCGTTTTACGCGCTGGGGCTGAAGCCGGGCGACGAGGTGCTGGTGCCGTCGGCGACGTTCTGGGCCTCGGTGGTGCCCCTGTTGTGGCTGGGCGCGGTTCCCGTGTTTTGCGAAAGCGAAGCCGAACGCATGGGGATCGAT
>SMVT01000036.1 GCA_004357365.1 Nitrospina sp. | reverse complement strand
CGGGCGCGGCGATCGATCCGCATGGACCGCAACCCGCCGACGCCCCGTTTCAGGAATGCCTGATGACCTCCGTCTCCGCAGACCAGAGCCCCGCCCTGTTGATCCTGTGGAACCGGGGGGAATCCGACTGCGATTTCACGCTTCCCGGCGAACCCCGCACCTGGCAGGTATGGGTGGACACAGCTCATCCGCACTCGGTGGATCAAACCTCCTCCGGAAAACCCTTGAAATTCCACCGGGTATCCGGCCGCTCCCTGACCGTTTGTATCGCCGGCACGAGCCCCGTTCTTTCGGAAAACCGGGATTGAACTCCCCCGCCTGAGGATTTATCCTGCTAATTGCACTTAATAATGAACGCTCAAACATGTTACAATTTTATTAAGTTATGAAACCTCTGGATGAATCATCAGAAAAAATCCGGATTCGCGTGGACGCGGATTTGCAGGATTTGGTTCCCGGCTACCTGGAAAACAGGGAAAGCGACCTGCTGATATATCAACAGGCTTTGGAAAAGGGCGATTTCGATTCGATTGCCGTCCTCGGTCACTCCATGAAAGGCTCCGGCGGGGGATACGGGTTCAAAGACCTGAGCCAAATCGGCCGAGCCATTGAAAAAGCCGCCAAAAGCAAAGATAAGGAATCGGTCCGTAAATCCATCATTGATATGACGGCTTACCTGAAAAAACTGGAAATCGTTTACGATTAATCCCCGGTCCCGTCTCTCCAAAAACCGTTTTGTCACTTTAATGAAACTCCGTTTCATTCGATACCTTTGATGGTCCCTTCCCTCAAGCTCAAACTCACCCTCGCCGTAGCGTTGCTGATATGCCTGACCGCCTTTACCGTTTCCACCCGTGCGGAGAATTCCTTTGGCATTCCCTCGTTCGTCGCGCCCGGCGGGCCAACCGGCGGCGAAGAACGTTGCCTCCAGTGCCATCAGGGAATCGAAGAGATCAGCCGCTCGCATCCGCTCCAAATGGGATGCACCGCCTGCCACGGCGGCAACGGAGCCTCGGAGGATAAAGACGAAGCCCACGCCACGCTCATCCACGATCCGAAGGCGGGAACCGGCAAGCGTAACCCGTCGTCCCTGAAAGTCGTCCACCTCAGTTGCGGCCAAGCGCAATGCCATTCCGGCCACCCGGATGAAAGCCGCAACCATGCCGACCACGTCCGCAAATCCATGATGGGCAACCTGGCGGGGATGATCAGCGGCTTGCGGTATCAATGGGGCGGCCAACCGGGGAAAGAGGCGCAATACGGTATCTACTCGGTGGAAGACACCGACGGCGTGATCCCGGAGTCGGCCGGAGCGCTCCACCGTTTGGAAGAGCTTCCTTATTTTAATCCCTACCATTGGCGGCAACACCAAACCGCACCACAGGGAGCCCCGCGTAAAAAAATTTCCAATCACATCGGCGACCATGTTTTGCGCGAGCGTTGCTTTCAATGCCACATCGACTCGCCGCCGCCGCCGGGAGAATTCCGTTCGCAGGGATGCGCCGCCTGCCATTTCAGTTACCACCCGGAGGGCAAATACCTGGGACGCGACCCGATGATCGACAACACCCAGCCCGGTCACCCCGCGTACCACCGCATAACCGTTCTGCCCTCGAGCAATCTGTGTCTGCAGTGCCACAAATCGTTTTTATCGCAGATGACGACGGAAAAATTTTCCGTTCCCTTTCCCCGCCGGGACCGCCAAGGCAAACTGCCGTTTCCCGGAAGCGGCCAGCCCCGCATGGACGTTCATCTGGAACGGGGAATGGATTGCATTGACTGTCATACGCAGTCTGATATCATGGGCGACGGTAACATCTATTCCCGGCAATTCCAGGCGGTGGAAATCCGTTGTGAAACCTGCCACGGCGACAGCCAGTCGTATCCCCGGACATCGAAGATTCAGAATTCCCAGGACCCGGCCGTCCGGTCGAGCCGCCACTACAAAGGGTTCCGCAACAAGGTTGGCGACGCCATGGCGGTTTCGGCCCACAACCGGAAATTAACCAACGTTAAAGCCAAAGGCAAACAATTCATCGCCTACAGCAAACGCACCGGCAAAGCACGCCTCATTCCACTGGCCAAGGATCAACGCTGGGGCCACAACATTCCCGGTCACCAGGGCAAACTGGCCTGCACCGCCTGCCATTCGCAATGGGTGCCGCGTTGCCAGGGGTGCCACATGACGCTGACTTCGGGAAAGGGTGACGGCGGGAAACCGGCCGGCGTCTGGAACCCGTATCAATTCACCATGACGCATGAACAACCCGCATTGATGGTCGGCCCCCGCGGCAAAGTCGTTCCCATGCTGGCCCAGCCGTTGCACACGTTGACCGTCCTCGACCCGCGGGACAAAAAGGTTCCGGTGATCGACGATCACGGCGACTCGCGGGGCGACTACCGTCAATGGGAATTCACCAACGCCGCCGGTTATTCGGGTTCCAACCTGGTTTATGGCACACAACCGCATTCGGTGAGCAAACACGTGCGCTCGTGTGAAAGCTGTCACTTGTCGCCGCAAACCCTGGGATTGGGCGAGGGGGACCTGCGGATCAAGCACAAGACGTCTGGGCGGCACGATCAGTTCAATCCCCTGGTCCGCACCAACCGTGTGCTGAACAAATCCAAATACGGTCCCCGGACCAAAGTAACGCAACAGGGACAGGCCATCGCCGGCGCCGGCCAACCGGGCGCGCGGCCGTTCAACCAGGAGGAGATCACCCGCATCCTCAAGGTCGGCAACTGCATTCCCTGTCATTCCCGTTACAGCGACCGGATATATCTGGATATGGAAAAAAGTTACCAGTTTGCGAACAACATCAAACACCGCCGGCTGAGAGAAAAAATTTTAAGGAAACGCTGACACGCCGATGATAAATTTCCGCTCACACACCCCAACGGCCTGTATTCTGTTGGCCGGCGCCGTGCTGGCCTGGGCCATCCCGCAACTGAGGGCGCAGGAAGGTTTCGAGACCGCGCCTTTTGAAGACCAAGCCCCCGGCGTCTTTGAAAAGGAGATGGTGGACATTCCGCCGCAGGCAGAAAAATCCACCATCGATGCATCCGATTTCCGGGACCCGTTCTTTTTTCTCAAAAGGGACGGCCCGGATCCCAAACAGGCGCTGACGCCGGGGACGACGGTGGACGGCCTGCGGTTCAACACCTACAGCGACACCCAGGGTTTTATCGACCGCTATTACAAAAATTCCAATTTCGTTCTCAAAGACGTTTACGGCCGCATCGAACTGGTCAACAAGGAAGGCGGATGCCTGCGCTGTCACCGCGGGATCGAGAAAATCAGCCGGAACCATCCATTCTCCTGCATCAAATGTCATAGCGGAAACCTGAGGGGGAAAACCGTGGCCCAGGCGCATAAGGGAATGGTGTCCAATCCTTCCGATTTGAAATACGCACAAAAATATTGCGGCAAATGCCATGAAGAGCAGGTCCGCAAGGTGAAGAATTCGCTGATGACCACCGCACGGGGGATTATTGAGATCACCCGGGAGGCCTGGGGCGAACGCCCGCTCAAACAACCCAAAAGCAAAAAAAGGAAAAAAGGCGGGAAGCCGCCGCCTGTCGAGCCCTGGCAGTATGTGAGCGCGGGCAAACCGGTGGACGATTTTCTGCAGAAGAAATGCCTGCGCTGTCATGTGCAGTCGGCCTCGCCTCACCGCGCGGGGGATTACCGCGGAACCGGTTGCGCCTCCTGCCACATGGTGTACACCAACGAGGGCACCTCCCTCACCCGCGACCGCGCCATTCAGGAAGTGCAACGAAGGGATCCGAAATATTTGCGCAACCGGTTCAACCGGAGCGTCGCCGCCAATTCGCTGAACAACCGCCGGGGTTATCCGCTCCTTCATAAATTCACCGTGGCGATTCCCAGCGTGCAGTGCGAGCATTGCCACAACAACAACGGCGTCGGCAACGAATTCGAAGGCCTGTTCGGCAAAGCCGCCCGGCCCAAAACCGCCCAAGCCCAAGTGGAAGAGGATCAGCCCGTTCTGTATGGCCGCGACCACGAGTTTCTCCTGCCCGACATTCATCGCGAAAAGGGCATGCATTGCATTGACTGCCACGGGCAGGAGGAGATCAAGGCGGATTCACATCAGAACAAAACGATGCACGACGCGGTCCGGGTGCGTTGCGAAACCTGCCACGGCACCAATAGCCGGACTCCGAAAGGCATCATGCTGGTTGAAATCGATCCGCGGGCGGAAGAATTGATCAGGAAAAACCAGCTCAATCCCAACCTGATGACCAAAATCAAAATGGGGGATACGGTCATGATGGACTCCGAGGGCCGCGCCATGCCGCATATTTTGCAAGTCGATGACAAGTGGGTGCTGTATTCCAAGGTCACCGGCAAGGAACACGAGATTCCGCTGTTGCATGACATGAAACCGCGCCCGTACGCGCATCAGATTCTGGGCCACATGAAAAACACCGAATGCTCCGCCTGTCACGCCCGCTGGTCGGCCAGCGAATGGGGCATGCATGTCATCCGGGAGGAGGCCGTCAACAAGCCGCAATGGCAGGACTGGTCCTTCGCCGACCCCACCCTGCAGCAACAGTTGTGGGGATCGGGAGCGCGCACCCCCCTCGAGGGAATGCTGAACTGGAACTCGGCCATCCCCACCGCCAAAGGGCCCAAGGGAAGCTGGGTGAAAGGCATCTGGAGCCATGTCTTTACCGAAACGGGCTGGAGCAGCATGATTCTGGGAAAAAACCAGCGCAACCGTTACACGATCATGAAACCGCGTTATCAGTATTTCTTGACCACCCTTTCCGGTGCGGATGGCCGGCAGATCCAGAGGGCCCGGGTCCCCATGACCCTGCGCGGACGGCCTGGGTGGGTGATGGCCCCGCACACGCCCCACACCATCCGGTCCACCACCCGCCCCTGCGAAAGCTGTCACGCCAGCCCCCTGGCGGCGGGCCTCGGTGATCCGGCGTTGAAGCAAGTGGAGGATGGAAAACAGTTTCTGAATGCCTTGAAACGGTCCAACCGTGTCCTGCCGCAATTTCAGATCAAACAGATGGTGTCGCTTAACGGCTGGAATCTTCAGAATCCCCTGCCCAAGGGAAAACTGCGGTTCATGAAATCCAAGGAGATCAATGCCCTGCTCAAGAAGTCGGACCGGTACCGCGCCTACCGCTATCTGGACCTGAGACGGGGCGGCCTGTCACGGCTGTTGATCCGGGACGATTTCCCTTACGATTTAAAACATAAGTTGAACGAAGAACAGTTCGGCGCGCCGACGGAAGAAGAAACGCTCCTCTATTACGATCTGGACCAGCATCGATTTTTCGAAACTCCAAAACCCGAACCGGCGCCGGAGATTGAAGCGGCGGTTGAGGAGCCGCATATCCCCGCACCCCAGGAGGAGCCCGAAACCTTTCCGGCACCGCCTCAGCTGGATCAGGACAATGCGACTCCCAATTTTTTTATCGACCTGATCCCCGGCTACCCCGCACCAACGCCCCCGCCGCTTCCGGAAAAGGGAGTATTGGATAATGAACAACCCTAAACATTTTTTTCTGACCGGGGTGTTTCTGGTGATCGCCGTCACCGGGTCCGCCGGAGCCATGGCCGCCCCAGCACTGGTGAAGGAAAAGCAGTGCGATACCTGCCACCGGTTTGCCAGCGGTCCGGCAGAGAAGGAACAGTACGGACCGGATCTGTTTTTCGCCGGCGACAAGTTCCAGAAGAAATGGCTGGAGAATTTTTTACAACATCCGGAGGCGATCCGGCCGGCAGGGCATACGAGGGATCCGGGCTTTTTAAAAGGACAACGGCGCACCGAACCGCATCCCGTTTTGAATTCCCAGGAAACGCGACAGATGACGGATTATCTGATGTCCCTGAAAACGCTGAAAGAGTCCCCGCCGTTGAACCTGCCGGCTCTTTCCAAGGGCGCTCGGGTGCGGGTGAAAATACTGTTCGAGCGGGACTACAGTTGCATCGCCTGTCACCAGAGTTACAACCTGGCCGGCCTGCCGCGGGGCGGGGTGTCGGGTCCTTCGCTGCTCGACGCGGGAAACCGCCTGCGGCCGGAGTGGGTGTATCAATGGCTGAAAAACCCGAAGGCCTTTGCCACGCAGGGGAGAATGCCGCTGTACCGTTTTGACGAGGAAACTCTTAAACAGCTGACCCAGTACATTATGTCCCACACAAAGGACGATCCAGGCCAATGAACCGCGCCTTCTTGATAATTGCGGGACTGATTCTGTGGGCTCTGCCCGCCGGGTGCGGCCCGGACCCGGCCGAAGAAAAACCCGCCGCGCCGCCCGCGGAATCCGCTCCCACAGCACCGGCGGCGGCCCACGGATCCCGCGCACATCCGGTCACGGCACAGACCCGCCAGACCTATCAGTTTTATTGCGCGCAATGCCACGGCACCGAGGGGCACGGCAATGGCATCAACGCTCCCTATCTGACGGTTCCGCCGCGCGACCACACCAAGGCGGACTATCTGGAAACCCGGAGCGACGAATATCTGTTCACCGCCATTCAGAAAGGCGGGTTGGCGGTGGGGCGGGCGCCCTGCATGCCCAGCTGGGAATACACGCTGGACAAGGACACCATTCATTCCCTGGTCAGTTACATCCGCGAATTGTGCCGGTGCGAAGCCCTGTAACCCTGGATTGTCAACCAACCTCAAAGATAGTATAGTGAGCCCCCGATGATTTTCAGGAACGCCCCCTGTGCGCACCCCGGCAATCTCCCGTTCTGCAGGTGTCCTGATTTTTAATCCATCAGAACATTTCAAAACGATAGGTAGCGATCATGGTAGACATTGTGCCGTTCAACGGCCTGCGTTATAACGAAGAACAAGCCGGCCCGCTCTCCGAGTTGATCGCGCCGCCGTATGATGTCATCCGCCCGGACATGCAGGAGGAATTGTACGCGCGCAACCCGTACAACGTGGTGCGGTTGATACTCGGCAAGCAATACCAGGACGACAACGAAGCCAACAGCCGTTACACGCGGTCGGCCAAAGATTTTGCGGATTGGCAGGCGCAGGGCATTTTAAAGGAAGACGCGGAACCGTCGTTTTACGTCTACAGCCAGGAATACACGTTCAATGAAAAGACCAACAACCGCATCGGATTTTTCGCGCGGGTGAAACTGGAGGATTTCAGCGAAGGCAACATCTGCCCGCACGAGTTCACTCTCGCCAAGGCGAAGAAGGACCGCGCGCAATTGATCCGCGCCTGCCGGGCCAACCTCAGCCCGGTGTTCAGTCTGTTTTCGGATACGGAGGGAGCCATCGACGGCACACTCGCGAAAATCATCCAACAACCGCCGCTGACGGAAATCGACGAGGACTCGGTTATCCACCGCATGTGGAAAATGGACGATGCTGATTCGATCCGGTTTTTAACGGAGAGCTTTAAGGGCAAGAAAGTGTACATCGCGGACGGTCATCACCGTTACGAAACCTCGCTGGCCTATCACCAGGAACACGGCGCGGAGGTTCCCGATTCGGCGCATGTCATGATGTTTCTCACCAACCTGGACGCGCAGTCACTGGCGATCTATCCGATCCACCGTCAATTGAAATGCCCGGAACCTTTTACGCGCGACCAATGCATCCAGCAACTGCAACCCTATTTTGAGGTGGAACCCCTGCCCAAAAGTCAGTCCGCCGATCAACTCACCACCCGGCTCGAACAAGCCGGAAGCGACCGGGTCGCCTTTGTCGCGTACCTGGGCCAGGGCGAGGCCCTGCTTTTGAAACTCAAGAATATTGAAAATGTGGTTCCTTTTATGGAGGACGACGCCAACGAACTGAAAGTTCTGGATGTGTACCAATTGCATACCCTGGTATTACGAGAACTGTTGGGGATCGACACGCGCAACCCGGACCATCAGCAGTACATCACCTACAACGTCCGCACGGCGGAAGCGATGGAGAACATGGATGCGGGCACGTTCGACCTAGTGATCTTCATGAACGCTACGCGCATGGACCAGGTCCGCGAGTTGGCCGAAAAGGGCATCCGCCTGCCACAGAAGGCCACTTACTTTTACCCGAAACTGCTTTCCGGCCTGGTGATCAACCGGTTCAGGCCGTGAAGATCGTTTCCGCCGAATTCATGATCAGCGCCGTTTCGGCGGAGCAGTACCCCCGCGCGTCTCTGCCGGAGGTCGCGTTCGTCGGACGCTCCAACGTCGGCAAGTCGTCGCTCATCAATTCCCTGCTCAACCGTAAAAAACTGGTCAAGATTAGCGGCACTCCCGGAAAAACCCAGATGATCAATTTTTTCGACGTAAACCACGAACTGGTGTTCGCCGATCTCCCCGGGTACGGGTTCGCCAAAGTTCCCAAATCGGTCCAGAAAAAATGGCAGGATCTGGTGGAACAGTATCTGTTGAAGCGGGACAATCTGCGCACGGTGGTGCTGATCCTCGACATCCGGAGAAAGCCGACCGATCTGGATCTGCACATGCAGGAATGGCTGGAGCAATACCAGGTGGACACCATACTGGTGGCCACGAAAACCGATAAACTGTCCCAGGCGGAACAAAGCAAACAACTCAAACAGATTCGAGCGGCGTTTCTGGAAGGCGCGGACAAGGAACTGGTGGCCTATTCCAGTAAAAACCAGAAAGGCCGCAAGGAATTGTGGAAACTGCTGTTGCAACGGATGGCGGATCATCCGTGACCAGGCCCAATCCAAACGGGGCCATCCTTATCCCCCCGGATAAGATGACCCCATTTAATTATTAGAGGGTTGATCCGAAAACTATCCCCACATTTCTTCGGGGAGTTCCAGCCGGTCCACTTTTTTGCCGCCGATGATATGGGATTCCAGAATTTCTTCCACATCTTCCGGCTTGACCTTGGTGTACCAGACGCCTTCCGGATAAACCACGACGACGGGACCCATCGAACAGGGGCCCATACAACCCGCGGTTGTGATCAGCGCTTTGCCGAACAGCATTTTCTCCTCGATGCCCATGCTGAGTTTTTCAAACACCTCGTTCGCCGCGTGTTCGCCGCAGGACCCTCGGGGGTGTCCGGGGGGCCGCTGGTTGGTGCATACAAGTATATGATGTGTAGGTTTTGGCATACTCCTCCTCCGAATTACGAATCACCCGCATACAGGTCTGGATTGGGATGTTCCAAAGCCGTAAACGGTTTGATTTTTGCAGAAAAACAGATTTTCGAACTCCAAAAAAAACTCGATCAAACGCAAAAATTCACCTCCAACAACCGAACAGACGGGGTTTGCCCCCGGAGGTGAGGCGGTAGTATACTATAATTTATAAAGAGATCGATAGCCTGTTTCGATGATTTGATTTGATATCCTCAAACTTTCTAAATTGCCGGAATTCATGCCCAAAAACATTCTCTTGAGGGAACCCTTGGTGAAACCCCGGTTCGACGCGCAGGTCCTGGCGAACGCGGCGCAAAAAGTGCTGGGCCGGGCGGTGGCGCATGTCGCGTTTTCACCCCTGCCGGGTGACGCCTCGACGCGCCAGTACTACCGCCTGTCGCTGGCCTATCCGGAGGGTTCTCCCGAACCGCGGACTTTGATCCTCATGCAACTGGAACACCCCAACGCGAGCGGGGAAACCGATTTCATCCGCATTTTAAAATTTCTGCAGGGGATCGATCTGCCGGTGCCGGAGCTGTTCCATTTCGATTCCCAGCGCGGACTTCTGTGGTTGCAGGACTGCGGAGACACGACCCTGGAAGCGCATCTTCAATCGGCAGACCCGGCAACCTTAAAACAATGGTACCTCAAAGCCGTACACCTGCTCGCGGTCATGCAGACCGCAGCCACGCGAACCATCGGTTCGCACTGCCCGGCGTATCACCTGAAGTTCGACGTGGACAAATTGATGTGGGAAATGGATTTCATGCTGGAGCATTTTATCGAAGGCGTCCGGCAAAACCCTTTGAGCGAAACCGCCCGGCAGGCCATCCGGCAACCGTTGATCGCCCTGTGCGAAACGCTCGCCGGGCAGACGCCCTGCTTCGCTCACCGGGATTATCATAGCCGAAACCTGATGGTCCACAAGGACGCACTCGTGCTTCTGGATTTTCAGGACGCGCGCATGGGACCGAGCCAATACGACCTGGCCTCCCTGCTGCGCGACTCCTATCGGCTGCTTCCCGACGCACTGGTCTGGGAATTGGCGGACGCATTCATCGAACAGAAACAGGCGTTGGACCATCAAGCCATCGACCGCGACGAATTCCTGCGCGTATTCGATTGGATGTCCGTACAAAGAAGCCTGAAGGCGGCCGGCACCTTTGCCTATCAAAGCCGCGTCAAAAACAACGATCGTTATCTGCCCTATATCGCACCGGCGCTCGAAACCGTCCGCCAGGCCTGCCTTCGCCGGGAAGATTTAAAACCGGTGCAGGCGGCGTTGTCGGTTGCGATTACCGAACTGGAACACTAAGAGAAAGAGCCCCGGTTTCCCCATGAGTTTATTGAAACGCTACATCCTGGGAGAATTTATCAAAACCTATCTGCTCACGGTGTTCAGTCTGGTCGGAATTTTTATCATCATCGACGGCTTCGAACGGCTGGACGAATTCGTCACCAAAAACGGCGAGGTTTCGGATTTTCTGATGTACTACCTGTTGAAAATTCCGTTCATCCTGTCATTGATGGCGCCGCAATCCGTTCTGCTCGCCACCGTCATCACGCTGGCCACCCTGTCCCGCAACAACGAGTTCACCGCCATGAAGGCCTGCGGCATCGGGGTTACCGGCCTCACGCTTCCCATTATCAGTTGTGCGGCGCTGTTGGCTCTGGGGCTTGTGGTGTGCAATGAATATGTCACACCGGTCACCAGCCAGAAAATGAATTACCTGTTCAACATCAAGGTGCGGGGCGCGGTGGATCAGTCGGATAAAACGCGCGACCGGTTATGGATCCGGTCCGGCAACGGCGCCATCTGGAATATAAACTATTACGATCCCGTGCGGACTCTCATGAAGGGAGTCAGCCTGTATACCTTCGATGCCGACCATCCCGATATCCGCCACCGCATCGATGCGGAGTCCGCAATATGGAACGGAAAGCAGTGGGAATTCTTCAACGGGTACGTCCGTTTCTTCAAATCGGGCGAAGTGAAATCCACCCAATACTTCGAAAAAAAAACCTTCCCGGTGCTCGAAAAACCCGCCGACTTCAAAAAACTGCAAAAACGCCCGGAAGAAATGAGCGCCCGCTATATGTACGCAACCATTCTGAAGCAGGAAAAGGAAGGATTGGACTCGACCCGCACCTGGATCGATTTGAACCAGAAATTGTCTTATCCTTTTATCAGCGTGGTTCTGGCGTTGATCGGCATTCCTCTGTCCATTCGCACCAGCCGCAAGGGAGGCCTGTTGTTCTGCGTCTGGATAAGCCTGGTGACCGGGTTCGTCTTCACCTTCTTTTATGCGCTGGGCATTTCCCTGGGTTACAAAGGCGTGCTTTCCCCGTTCATGGCGGCCTGGGGTCCCAATCTCTTGTTTATCTTTATCGGATTTTACCTGCTGCTGACCATAGACAGCGATACGCTGTTACCCACCTAGCTGGATGACACACTTCGGTTCCATTGACATTGGTTCCAACACGGTCCGGCTCCTCATTATGAAAGCCGACGGCGCGGGTGGTTTCACGGAAGTGGCTTCCCGGCGGGTCATCTGCCGGCTGGGCGAGGGCCTCCATTCCGAAAAACGGTTACTGCCCCACCGGATGGAACAGACGCTGGAAGTGCTGAAACAGTTTCGCGACATTTGCCGGGAGTACGGCAACCTGCCGATTCGGGTGGTGGCCACCAGCGCGGTGCGGGAATCGGCAAACCGCGATGAGTTTGTGCGTCTGGTCAAGGAGCAGGCCGGACTGGACGTCGAGGTGATTTCATGGGAGGAGGAAGCCCGGCTGACGGTCGCGGGCGTGTTCTGGAAACGGCCGCAAACCGGCACCGCCCTGATTTTCGATATCGGCGGCGGGAGCACCGAGTTTATTGTTGCCCAGGACAAACAGGTGCTGGCCTCCGCCAGCACTTCTCTGGGGGTGGTGCGCCTCACCGAGCAATTCATCTCCCGACACCCGGTGGATACCGGCGAATATCAAAAATTGAAAAACCATGTTCGGGAACAACTCGACCGCGTTCGCTTCCGGTTGGGCGAACCCCGTCCGCAAGTGTTGATCGGCACCGCTGGCACCGTCACCACCCTGGCGGCCATGGACCAAAATATCTTCCCCTACGATCCAGAGAAAATCCACGGCCTGGTCCTGCCATTGGAAAGTATAAAACGCCTGTTCGAGGATCTGAAATCCAAATCCCTGGCCCAGCGGCTGGAGATCCAGACCCTCGAGCGGGGCCGGGAGGATTTGATCATCGCCGGCACCACCCTGGTGCTGGAAACCATGGACACCTTCGACTGCCCCCACCTGACGGTCAGCGAATACAGCCTGCGCGAGGGGCTTCTTCTGGACGCGTTCTCCAACCTCTGAAGCCCGCCGGCGGCAAATAGATTACTGAATGACCCGGATGTGGAGGGCGAACCTGACCGTTAACCGGTGACGGCATTTCTGTCCAAATCATTGATTTTTTTGATTATTTTAACACCGCAAAATTCAAACCCTTTGAACCGGACCCCAATATTTACATGGAAATGCATAGAATACCTAAGTAGACTAATATGATCTGATTAAGCCCAAATTCCCGAGAATGGGGCGGGATAAAGAGGATTCCCCGGCGCCTGAAAGCCTGTTCAGGGCATGTGGATTCGTCTCCCGCGCATATCCGGAAGCGGCGGTTTTCAGACGGATTGGGATAACCGAAGTCCGGGTCGCCTGGAGGGGTACCTGGGCCTTCCTGTACGGAGGGTTGGAAAGTGGGTCCAAAATTTAGCAAGCACATCCGGAAATCGGGACGCTCAATGGCGGTTCTTCGATGGTTTGGCCTGGTTTGCCTCCTGGTCGGTTGGACGGCCTGTTCGTCCACGCCGGACAAGTCGGCACTCCATCCATCGAAGAAACCTTCGGGCTCCCCGGCCGTAAAAATATCCGGGTCCGCCATTAACTATGTGGGGCTCAAAATACCGCCGATGCCCAGCAAACACGAAACGGAAATGGGTTATCTGCTGGAACCGGAAGGCCAGGGGACCTACGCCATCGAGGTGGTGAATTTCGGTTCCAAAAAAATCGTATGGATGGGTCGTCTTCTTTATAACGATGCAAAAGGCAAAGCGCATTGGAAAATCGTCGCGGCGCTTCCACCCTATCCTTTGCCGGAGGATTATCATTTTTCGAGCGGCAACTGCCTTAGCCAGGGAAAGCCGCAACCGGAAATCGTGGCCATTTTAAAAACAGAAGACAAACCCAAGTTGACGCAAATCCAAAAAGCCTGGAGGGCGAACCCGGAAAAGGAAACCTTCGAGGAGTTGCCGCTCCAGGGCATTCACTGCATTAACGAAAGGTGGAACCGTTTATAACAAATTCAGCTTGCAGTATTTCCATATTTTTGTCGGGAAACACACGTTTGGATTAGCACTCAACCATCACCACTGGAAAGGAAGAATTATGAAACGCATTTATTTTTTCATGTTTTTGTCCGTCTGGATGTTTGCCGCCTGTTCATCCACAAGCGACATCGTAAAAACCGACGCCTCCCCCGCGGAGATGCCGCAGGCCGTTGAGTCCGCCCCCCTGGCCCCTGCCATAGAAACGGCCACTAGTGACGCGGGCGGCGAGGTGTTTCATCACGCCGGCGCGGGTTTCAGTATCACCAAACCCATGGATTGGAAATACCTGTCTCCGGAAATGGCGGTAGCCGCACGTCAGTCTGTGAAGCTGGACGATAAGGAACTGGAGAAGATGATCAAGGCAAATCCGAATGCACCTCTGGTGGTGCTCACCCGGTACCAGGAGCCCTATCCGACGCTCAACCCGAGTGTTTCGGTTAACATAACTCCGATGCCGGTTCAGGGAATTCCACCCAAGGATTTTCTGAGTTTGATGTTGACGGAAGGCGTCCAGAAAATGTTTCCAGACATGATCTATGTGGACGAAGTCCAGGATGCCAATATCGATGGAATCAACGGCGCCTACACCAAGGTGAAATACACCATGGCCGCCGGCGGCAAGAAGTTCCCGACCATGACCCGCATGTGGCTGGTGCCGCGCGGTAAAGTCATGTTCACCGTCGGCATGTCCGGTCCGCAGGAAGGTCCGGATGTTTCTGAGGAATCCTTTCAGGAAATCCTGAAATCCATCAAGTTTGATAAGTAAGGACAGGATCCGGGAGCGGACCTTCGGGGCCGCTTCAGGGTTTTCCGCCACCTCCCCCCGCACACCGTTTCATCCATCCGGAATCCGCACTCCAAGCCAGCTCCCCATGGATTGTTTCATCCCAATCCTTGCGTTTCTCAGAGTTTGGGTTTGACAACATTTTTCTTTTCAGATATGTTGGATGGCTAAATCTTATAAATTAAAAGCTTACCGACCATGGCAGCGAAACCGTATTCCGCAAAAAAAATTATCGATATCGACAAGGCGAAAAAGGCCCGGAAGCCCATGAAGGGCCGGGAAATAATCGTTAAATCCCTTGAAAATGAAGGGGTTGAAGTTATTTTCGGCTATCCCGGCGGGGCCTCGATGGAAATCCATCAGGCGCTGACGCTGACCAAAAAGATCCGCCATGTCCTGCCCCGGCACGAACAGGGCGGCGCGTTTGCGGCGGGGGGCTATGCCCGCGCCACCGGCCGGCCCGGGGTGTGTCTCGCCACGTCCGGACCGGGCGCCACCAACCTGCTCACCGGCATCATGGACGCCAAACTGGATTCCATTCCGCTGATCGCCATCACCGGGCAAGTGCCCGCGCCTGTCATGGGGACCGATGCGTTTCAGGAAGCCGATGTGGTCGGCGCCACCTTTCCGCTGGTCAAACACAGTTATCTGGTTCTGGATGTCAACGATATCCCCCGGATCATTCACGAAGCGTTTCATATCGCCAGTACCGGGCGGCACGGACCGGTGTTGATTGACGTGCCGAAAAATATTCAACAGCAGGAAACCATCCCGAACTTCAACGTCAAGTTTGACGTACCGGGATACAAGCCCAATCTGAAACCGTCGCCCCAACAGATCAAAAAAGCCGCCCACTTTATCCGGGAAGCCAAACGTCCGATCATCTACGCTGGCGGCGGTATCATTTCAGCCGGCGCATCCGAGGAATTGCGCAAACTGGTCAAGAAGACCGGCATCCCCATCACCAACACGGTCATGGGACTGGGAAGCTTTCCAATGGATGACCCGCTGTCTTTGAAGATGCTGGGAATGCATGGCGCGGTGTACGCCAATATCGCCATCAACCATGCCGACCTGGTCATTGCGCTCGGCGTGCGGTTCGACGACCGCGTCACCGGCAAGCTGGCCGAGTTCTGCAAGAATGCCAAATTCATCCACGTCGATATCGATCCGTCGGAGATCAACAAAAATATTACGGTCGACGTGCCGGTTCAGGGCGACGTGAAACAGGCGCTCAAAATGCTGAACGACATTCTGGGACCGAAAAAAGATATCGGGCCGTGGGTCCAACAGATCAACGGCTGGAAAAAGGAATTCCCGCTAACCTGCCCCAAGGACCAAAAAGCCATCGTGCCCCAGAAAGTCATCCTCGAAGCACAGAAACTGGCGGATAAGGATTGTATCGTCTCGGTCGGCGTCGGCCAGCATCAGATGTGGACCGCCCAGTTCTGGCAGTTCCATTCGCCACGCACGTTTTTGTCTTCTTCAGGATTGGGAGCGATGGGATTCGGCCTGCCCGCCGCCATGGGCGCGAAAGTGGCATACCCGGACCGGCAGGTGATCAACATCGACGGCGACGGGTCGTTCCTGATGAACATCCAGGAACTGCAGACCCTGAAAACCGAAAACATCCCGGTTAAGAACATCGTGCTCAACAACGCGCACCTAGGCATGGTGGCGCAGTGGGAGGACCGGTTCTACAAATCCCTGCGCGGCCATACCTACATCGGTGACGCGGATTTCGCGGAAATTGCCGACGCCTTCGGCATCAAGGGTGAAACCATCCGCAAGCCGGAAGAAGTGAAGCCCGCGCTCAAGCGTATGTTCAAGCACAAGGGACCGTACGTGCTCGACGTCAAGTACCCGTACAACGACCAGAGCCACGGGCACGTCATTCCGATGATCCCTGGCGGTCAAACCTATCTCGACACCATTCTGGACGCGGACCACAACCTGCGCGAGTACTGGAAAGAAAAAGGAATTGAGCCCTAAGCCGCCGTCAGTCAATACATAAAAAACAAAACCCCCTCTCGCTTGAGAAGGGGTTTTTATTTTTTGGAAGGCGCTGTCGCCGGACTAGGTTCCCTGTTGGGCGCTGTATTCAAGGTAGGCGCGGACGATGTTTTCATCGACCCGTTCGAAATGCTGCCAACCGCCGTATTTGCCTTTGAGTTGTTCTTTAACCGCCTGCATGGTGTCGGGCAGGTTTTTGCCGTCGTCCAACTGGTCGTTGACGTAGCGCTTCAGTTCCATGAGATAATGTTTCATCTGGGTGACGATCGGTTTGCCGGCGACGGGCCCGTGACCGGGCACGATCACTTCGGCGTCGAGGTCCTCCATTTCCCTGAGCGCATGGATCCACGATTCGATGTAGCCGTCGCCCAGAAACGGAATGATACGGTTGAACACCAACCCGCCGGTGATGATGATCCGCCATTTGGGAATGTAGATATAAAGATCGCCGTCGGTGTGCGCCGGGCCGGGGTGGATCAGCTTGAGATGATACTGGCCCAGTTTGATTTCCAGTTTCTTTTCAAAAGTAAGGTTGGGCGGGGTGACGGCACGTTGCTCCTGTTCGGCTTTCAGGATCATCATCGCCTGCGCGCGTTTCTGGGCGATGATGCTGTTGCCCGACCTGAAGACGGCGTTGCCGGAGGTGTTCTCTTTATGGAAATGGCTGTTGATGGTGTAAACCACCGGTTGGTCCGTCACTTCGCGGATGGCTTTCAGCACCTGCCCCGCTTCCTGTTCACTGCCGCGGGTGTCGATGACGATGACCCCTTCGTTGGTGATGATAAACGTCGAGTTGGCGCCGTCTCCGGTGCGGTCCACCAGGCAAAAAATATTGGGAAGCGTTTCGGTCAGCTCCGCCTCCTGCGCCATCACCGCACCCGCACCACTCATCCACAGCAGAGATCCTACGCAAAAACATTTGAAAAACCGCATCACAAGCCGTTTCCTTTCCATTTTTCGGTTACCGGGGAGCCAATGGGCGGCCATGGTACCACTCCTTGGCTTTATATGGCTATGGAATTATGATACTTTAACCCCATGACTCAGGACAACAGGGACAAACAGGATTTTCTGAACGACATGCTGGCCCAGGGCGACGCGATGGTCTGTCTCGACGCGCGCCAGCCGGACGTGCAGATCCCCAAAGCGCACAAGACCAACCCCATGCTGAATCTGGTGTTCAGCCTGAACTTCCGCCGGCCTTTCGAAGTGCTGGAGGACGGGATTTACGGCTCGTTGTCCTTCGGCGGCCGGCCGTACAAATGCGTTATTCCCTTTACTGCGGTGTGGGCGATTTACGAACCCGACACGCAAAAAGGCCAGGTGTGGGAAGCCAGCATTCCGGAGGATATCGACTGGGGCGACCAGGCGGGACCCACCGCGCAAGACCCATCATTCAAAAAGACTGCGGACAACCATTCTCTGCGGATGGTCGCCGGTTCCGGCAAGTCCGGCCAATCCAAACGGGACCGCAGTCACCTGCGGGTCATCAAATAGAACACTCCCTGGCCCTTTTCCGATTTTCGAACTTTATCTCCCGATTTTAAATAGGTCCAACGCCGCGCCTTCCGCAACGGGAATCGGGACGGGATACCCAAGATAAATTAAGGGCCGGAAGCGCGTCACCGACACCCGGTGGCAACCCCCGGCCGCCCGGCTGAAACACGCCTGAAAAGACGAATTTAGCGCGGGGACATATAT
>SMVT01000035.1 GCA_004357365.1 Nitrospina sp. | reverse complement strand
TTCATCACCCGCATGAAATCAGCAAATGGAAGAATCGACGTGGCACCAAACCCGGCTTCCTCCAGCGTGCCTTGGAAAATGTCCTGGCTCAGGGGATTTTCCCCCATGCCTTCCGAAGATAAAAACACCTCCCGAATAGGAAAGTTCTGGTTGTTGATAAAGCTGATGGTGATCCACTCCCCGAACTGGGTCAACAGGACCCTCTGCCAATCGCGGTTGGAATCGATTTCCAGGAGTTCGTAGGGGGAAACGACTTTTTGGGCCAGGTGCTCCGGAAATTCGAAGTACAGTTGCAGAAACTTTTTGCGGGAGACCATCTGCGGAACGGAGGGATGGAGCTTTTCAAACAGTTCCTTGAAGGACTGGATGGATTCGGAGCTTTGTTCCTGGGTGTTCAGGCGGGTGAGGATGGACTCGATTTTCTTCTGGGCGACGATTTTTTCGCGGTCCCGCTCCCAGATGCGGCCCAGTTGAGGACGCGTATGATTTTCCCATTTGAGGTAATTCCCGACCCCCCGTTCAACCACCTTACCAAAAATCTCAAGGGAAAAAATCGCTAACAGGGCCACGAAAAACACGATCCCATTCAGATTTCCCAGTATTCCAGGTTTGTTCAAAACCTCATCTCACGGTTATTTTCGGAATGGATTTGGTAATCATCTTCAGCCGATCGATTTTTTCCTTGAGGGCTTTTTTGTCGAGCTTTTTCCGTCCGGGTTTGCCCTTCTTTTTGCCCGTTTTGCCCATTGTCTTTTTGGCCGGCGGCTTCTGCTCCACAGGAAGGATCACGAAGTGTGTCTCTTTCGAGGTCACGGTCTTTTTGGCTTTGAGGCCGGGACCCGTCGCTTTGTAGTTGTTTTCCAAATCTTTGAGAAAAGCTGATTTCAAAACCTTCGGCATGCGCCGGAAAGCGGAAACGGCTTTTTTCTCGGCATCGTCCAAAGCCAGGATGCCCTCGCGGGTTAATTTTTTAAACACAATGCTGCCGCTTTGAAAGTTCACCGACTTCACTTCAGGAGGAGCCAGGTTCAGGGTTTCAGTATCCATCGGCAGGATGGAAAGCTGATCGATTTTCTGGGTCAGCAGATTCTCGAGAGACATATTTCCCAGCCGCGCCATTTTCACCAAAACCGCGACCGGCGCATCCCGTTCTCCCGCTTCATAGCGCACGTAGGTTCGGAAACCCACTTTTAAAATATCGGACATAGTGGATTGAGTGCATCTCAATTCGCGGCGGATCGTTTTCATATTTTGAGCCAAAATCGACATGGATCAACCTCCTGGTTTGATAAACTTTTAATATTATATCCACGGCAAGGTTGATTACACAACCAGTATTCCCTCGGACTGAAAAACATCCTGGAAACGGGGAAATCAAACTTCAGGAATTGAGGATTTTCGCGGCCTCTTGGGCGGAGTAGGTCAAAATCATTTTGGCCCCGGCCCGTTTGATGCTGAGCAGAATCTCCATCATCACGCGGGAGCCGTCGATCCAATCCTTCTCGGCGGCGGCTTTCAGCATGGAATATTCGCCGCTGACACTATAGGCGGCGACAGGCACGGCACATTCTTCCCGCACCCTCCAGATAATATCCAGATAAGCCAGCGCGGGTTTGACCATCACGATATCGGCGCCCTCATCAATATCTTCCCACACCTCCTTCAGGGCCTCGGTCCCGTTGGCCGGATCCATCTGGTATGATTTGCGGTCGCCGAACTGCGGGGCTGAATCCGCCGCCTCCCGGAAAGGCCCGTAAAAAGCCGAGGCGTATTTGGCCGCATAGGACATGATGATGATGTCGGTGTGACTGGTTTCATCCAGCATCTCACGGATGGCCTTGACTCGTCCGTCCATCATATCGGAGGGCGCCACCATATCCGCCCCGGCGTCCGCATGGGTCAGAGCCGTTTTGGCCAACAGTTCCAGGGTAGCATCGTTCAGGATTTTATCGCCTTCCACCAAACCGCAGTGCCCGTGATCGGTGTATTCGTCGATGCAGACATCGGTGATGACCACAAGCTCGGGAATCGCCGATTTGATTTCGCGGATAGCCCGCTGGACCACGCCATCGGGGTTGTACGCTTCCGAGCCCCGGGCATCTTTCTGGTCGGGGATGCCGAACAGGATCACCGCCGGAATGTTGAGCCGGTGGGTTTCCCTGGCGTCGGCCACCGCATGATCAATGGATTGACGAAACACCCCAGGCATGGAGGAAATCGCCTCTTTCCGGCCCTTGCCTTCGCACACGAAGATGGGATGAATCAGGTCGTCCGAAGACAGAGTCGTCTCCCGCACCATTCTTAAAATGGCCGGGTTTTTACGTAATCGCCGCGGTCTGTGGATGGGAAATGGCATGAAACTCTCCTCTACCCCTTCTTTGTCACTTTTCCACTTTTTTCAGGCAAAAAAAAACCTGAAACCCATTTTATCATAAGGGCTAACGTCTATTTTGGCCAGGTTCCCGGACCTACCCCTCCTGAAACCGAAAAATTACCCTAACCATGGTGGTCCCGGCAAAAAAGGCCCGGTAAAATTTTGACGGCGGCCCGGTTTGGTGAACTTTTTTTCAAGTCTTATTATACTATTAAGTTTTTTAGATACAACAGGTTAAGCTGTTGTTTCGGGGTCCAAATTTACATGGCACGCATATTGCTGTGTATCTATTTCAAAATATGACGTTATAATAGAAATGTTATGAAGGTGGCAACGGAGGGTTTTCATGGATTCTAACGAATCTTATCAAGACGAAATTTACGAGAAGCTCAGTGCAGCGATCATGAACGCGATCACCTCTTCCAAAGATGTGAGAGAACTCCTTAAGGAACTGGGTTCCCAAGGCCTGATTACGGAATCCGCGGTCTTCAACCTTCTACTGAGCCTGGAAGAGTTGGACACCTATGTAAACCCCAAACCTTTTTCGGAGAAAATCTACAAGCTGGAGCCTTCGGGAGAGCCTCCCAAGCCCAAAACCGTGCTGGAGTTTGGATTCGCCAATAAAGAAGAGCCGCAAACCCTCGACGGCGGGAAACTTTCCAACAAGGAGCGGATGTTTGAGGATTACTGCCGCACGGTATTCGATGAAAAAGACTGGTTGAAAAAGGCCCGTCTCAAACTATAAATTCGTTCATCATCCTATTTCCCGGGAGCGCCCTTGCGGCGCTCTTTTTTTTGCCTTCCCTCCTATTGCTTAAGTGCCACCCCCTTGCTTGAAAATCTTGGAGTCGCACGCGATATACTTGATCTGCCGTACCGGCACGATCAAGACTTCACTGGCGGTGGTGACTTCCAACACTTCCAGATCATCGCTGATAAAATGCTTTTCCGTATCATCCAGCTTCAATTCGCTATTATCCACAAAAACAACTTTCAACCAATATTGCATGATCCTGCCCTATACGAAAATTAATGAGTTCCCGACCGCCCCTGCTTCCGTCTGCATTTTACTGCTTTTCGTTCGACGGTGAAACGGCGGCCCATTTTAATTGGGTAGCGGCGCCTCCGCAATTTTCTTTGCCAGCGGATTATCAAGATAATCCTCCACGATATTTTTCACATATCCTTTTTCATATAGCTTGCGGTTGGACATTTTGGCATTGACTTTGTGCAGAACCTTGAACCGAATCCGCGGATGCCGTTTTTTGAACTCCTCGAAGGTGACTCCGGAAATATCCTTTTCCTCCATTGAAGGATGCTCCATGATCACCTTGGGGAGGTACACCTGTTTCTCTCCGTTCAACCGTTGGGCCACATCATTGAAGGTCAGCAGTGTGGAGCAATCCGAATCGCCGCCCAGCATCTCGTTGGGCACATAGAGATAGCGCGCCCGGTTTTTCCGCAAGGTCGAAAGCAGGCGGTACACACTACCGGAGACCACCACGCTATCCTTCTTTTCCAGTTCGCACGCATCAAAGGTTTTCAGTATTTTCTGGCGCGCCAGAAAGGTGGAGATATACGATTCCGTATGGATCATCTGCGTGTTCGGCAGGCCCGCGTTGTAGATGCGGCGGGCTTCATCGGGCAGGTAGCTCCGCCCGTAACGCATCAACGCGGTGGTTTCCTGATCGATGTATTTCAGGGGCGTCAGACATCCCATCCATAAATTGCAGTGGGGATTGATTTTCGAAATCGTCTGCGCGTCCTTCGACATGGTGTTCGGCCCGAAGGTATAAAAATTGGCGGAGGTTACGGCGGGACCCTCGATGAGTTTCAACACCTGCGAGACCGTCGGCGCATGGGGCATGAGTTTTTTCCGGCTGTCCCCGAGGGTGATCACCGAAAGCTCGAAGTTGATGCGGCCGGGATATTTTTCGACCAGCTTGTGAATTCGATCCGGCTTGGCATACCCCACGGTAAAAAATATGGCCTGCTTATCCGTGGTCTCCAGGAACTCCTCCAGCCAGTCCATGGCTTTGGGGTGCAGAAAAATATCCGTCCATTCCATGTATTCGTTGCCTCCCAGGAGCCAGGCCTCGCCTTGTTTGGTCGGGTATTTCTGGATTTCCTCCATGATGAACTCCCATTGTTCCTGGGTGGTCAACGGCGGCTCGATAGTGGGACGATAACTGTGGTCTTTCTCGTAACAAAAGGTGCATTTGACCGGGCAGGTTTTCCCCAGACTGATGGGAATTTTGCGTTCCCGCATCTCCTGCCTTAAAACGTCATATAACACCTGGTCGTTCATGAGGCTCCTCAATCCCAGCCCTTGAAGACATCCGCCAGGGAGTTGTCCACAGGAACCAGGTCTTTTTCATTCTCGCTGAGTTCGTCGATCATGGCTTTCAGATGGACCGCGGCACAACCCATGTAAGCGATACTCTCCTGAACCAGTTTGACCGACATGGTTTTCAGTTTGGTGCTCAATTCGTCCAGATGGTTTTCCTCGAAGGGATTGATCGCCGCCCCCTTTTTAAACGCCTCAATCGCTTCCTTGTATTTCTTTTCGTTATGGTATTCGTTTCCCTCTTGAAAATAATCCTGGATCTGCCTTACCTGTTCCACTGTCGCCCGCTGCCTGGACATAATCTGACTGTCTCCTCATAAAACATAGAGTGGTTTCCCGCCCCCCGTACGCCTGCCGGAAGCCTGGAATCACCGTAAACTAATGGAATTCGGCCATATTCTATCATCGCCTCCGGCCCCATTGTCAAAAATTAACGGCCCGGAAGGCGCAAAAACAAGAAAAAACGGGAATGAATCGGTGGGAGGAGGCCGCATTTCGAGGCCCGGTCCCGGACGGCAACCCCCTCGCCAAGGAGCGAAAGGGCCGGAAAACCGGTAAGGAGGAGGATCGTGATGGCATTTTCTCCAAAAACAAAATACCCCCTTCTGAAACACAGAGGGGGTAATTTTTGAAAACCGGTGACGGTAAAAAATTATTCTCCAGATTGTTCTTCGGAGGGCTCCGTTTCTTCGGAGGGAGCCGCTTCTTCGGGGGGACCCGTTTCCTTGGAGTGTTTCTCAGTGCACACACCCTGGGGACATTCTCCCGCCCCATAACAGCCGGTGCCGGCAACCGCAAAAGCCAACAGCATAATAATGATCCACAAATTTCTCATCAACGATCTCCTCATTTTTGATCTGACTGCGCCGCAATCCCTAATCGAGTTATGGTTTTTATCAATATTTACCAATAAATTCAATCTATTTTTTCACATACCGGTCCATTTTCCCGCTTCAGTCTCTTCATTTTTCCGCTTCAGCCGCTCAATTTGCCGCTTGGCTTGCTGTTTCGCCCGCACGATCTGCAGATGCGCTTTGGTGTCGATCCCCAGGACCACAAAATAGCCCACAGCAGCTAAAATCAACCCCAAAATCGTCCCGCCCACCCACAGGGCGGCGAAAACGGACGGCCCAAGGTTCCACACCGCGTCCCACAAGGTGATAAACACCGACGGCCCGGCCTCCCACACCCTTCCCCAATCGAAACTCGCCAAGATCTGATCCAGTTTCGACCGGTCAACAGGGCTATTCAGAATAACCGCCCCCAGGTAATAGGTCCCTAGAAAAATGAAGGGGGCGGTTAGAGCATTGGTCAACTGGGCCGACACCACAGCGCAGATTTTATTGCAACGAAACAGAGCCGCCAAAAGCAGGGCAATAATGGTTTGAACCCCAAAGGTGGGAGTGGTGCTGACAAACAACCCAAGAGCTACACCCCGGGCCAGGTTTTCCGGGCTGGCTTGTAATCGGATAAACCGATAATAAAAATACCTGCAAGCACGCTTGATCGATTCCATGAAAGACCGGTTTAAAAGTTAAATGGGTCAGAAAACTCTTTATTAATTATAACCCAAACTTTATCATTAAGTTATGCCTTATTCAGGGGAGCAACAACAGTGGATCCGGAGCCATGTGAACACCGATCTGATCGGACGCGAAATTTTAACCTATGATTCGGTCGAATCCACCAACGACTTGGCCAAAAGCCTGGTGACCGACTGGAACCGGGAGGGTACGGTTATTCTGGCCGACAGCCAGACCCGCGGCAGAGGCCGTCTGGGTAAAAGCTGGCATTCGGAAAAGGACCTCGGCATATACTTGTCGACCATGATCATGCCCGAACTGCCACCCGAAAATATGCCTCAAATCACCATGGTCGCCGGGGTGGCGGTGGTGCAGGCCATCAACCAGTTCAGTCAGGAACGGGCTCATTTAAAATGGCCGAACGATATCCTGCTCAACCAGAAAAAAGTCGCCGGCATCCTCACCGAAAACCATCAGGACCACGGCCATTCGGGAATCATTATCGGTATCGGCGTCAACGTCAATCACTCCCGGTTCCCGATTCCCCTTCAGCACCTCGCCACCTCTCTGGCCATGGAAAACGGCCAGTCGTTTGACCGGCTTCCCTTGATCGCCGCCCTGATCACCCAACTGGACAGTGAATACCGGTCCTTCCTGGATCACGGACTGCCCTCCACCCTCCACCAATGGAGTCAAAACAGCGAGATATTCGGCCTACACCTTTCTCTGACCCAGGGAGATGTGACCCACACCGGCACCGCCATCAACCTGGACGAGCGGGGGCGGCTGGTGGTGTTGCTGGACACCGGCGAAGAAAGGGCGTTTGATTCCGGAGAAGTCACCCTCATCAGCTGAATACCGGCTGCCCCCGAAGCCCTCCATACACTCCCTGAAACCCATCCGACGCACAGACGAACCCTTTGAAAAAAAGCCTGTTATAGGACTCCCAATGACTTTGGCAAGACTCCCGGCAAACGGTTTGCTAAAATTGAATTTTCCGGTAGAAACAGAACCTCTCGAAACCAGAGCACCCATGCTTGAAATCGGTATCACTCTTTTCATTCTTCTGATTTTCATTTTTCCCCTGCCGGGCTTGGCGGTTTTCCTCGGGTCCTGGACCTGTTACCTGGTCTACCGCAAACTCCTGTTGTTGAAATGCCAGCCCCCCCAGTGGCGAAAAATTGTCTGGATCTACTTTTTAACCGGCGCCGCCGACACGGTTTTAAGTGTTTTGATGGCACTGATGCTGGCGTTCACCGTTTATTTTCTGATTATCGACAACCTGCGCCTTTTCATTTTCAATTTCATCTTCTGTTTTCTGATCTCCTTTCGGTGGTTTGATTTCACCCATGTCATCTACCGCAGGCTGGTCCTGAAATTACAACCGCTCTCCTTACCGCACCCGGAAAACGGCGTCTTCTGCATGCTCATGGGACAACGCTCCGGAACCGGCCTGGGAATCGGCATGGCGACCGTTTCGCTCGACTCGGGTTACCTTCACTGGGAGGGCAACCGACTGGTCTTCGATGGGGTCATGGCCCGCAAATATTTTTCCCGCAACAACGTGTTGACCCTGGAAAAAATCAGTTCCGAGAAAATTAAAATCTTCCCGGTGCAATGGAATGAAAACGAAGCCGCCGAAGCCTGGGTTCTGGTCCTCCGGCAACAGTTCTATCCGTTCAAAACCCGGGAACTGCGCGACCAGTGGTTCCAGCGGTTGTCGGGCCGGCAGGAGAACGCCGGGCGGGTGCTGCCGCTCGCCGGGCTGGAATCTCCCCCAAATCCCTCCACTTGAATCAAACCCCCGCCGGGTTATAGAATAAGGCCGTCACCCGGGCTCAGGCCCTCATGGGGAAATCATGAAAGTTTCGATAGAAAAAGATTATTACAAGATCCTCGGGGTCAAAAAGAGCGCCAAAATCAGCGATATCAAAAAACGGTACCGCGAGTTGGCCCGCAAGCACCATCCCGACACCAACCAGGGCAGTAAAAAAGCCGAGGAGAAGTTCAAACGCATCTCCGAAGCCTACCAGGTGCTGGGCAACGCCAAAAACCGGAAGGAATACGACCAACTCCGGGCCAATGGCCGTAGACGTCGTGCCACCCGTTCTCCCGGAGGCCGGACCGATCCCGCCGGCGATCCGTTCGATTTCGGCCGGCAATACACCCGCCAGGGACCCCGGGAACAGAGCCAGCAGGGCCCGTCCCGCCAGCCGCCGTTCGAGGACGAACCGGTCATCGATCCGGATTTCCCGTCGCGCGGATTCGATCTGCAGTTCATGGTGGAGGTCCCCTTTGTCGTGGCCGCGCTGGGGGGCACAATTCCCTACACGTACGACAAGCATGTCACCTGTCCGGAATGTATAGGTTCGGGATTAAATGATTTCGAAGATCAGTGCACAGTGTGCCAAGGCAAACAACGCGTGGTCGAGACGGTGACCCTCGACATCGAAATCCCCTCAGGCGTGGCCGATCAATACACCCTGCGAATCCCTTTACAGGGAGGCGCCGGACGCAACGGCGGCCCGCTGGGGGACCTGATGGCCAAAGTCTGCATCGAACCGCATCCGCATTTCAAAAAGGTCAAGACCCACATCCATTCGGTGGTCCCCATCTCGCCGGAGCTGGCGGAAAAGGGCGGTCCGCTGGAGGTTCAACTGCTGGACTCCACCACCACCATTGAGGTCGAAGACGGCACCCTGACGGGCGAAGAATTCCGCATTCCCGGCCAGGGGTCGACCGAACCCTGGGGCAAAAAACGCGGGGACTTCGTGATCAAATTCCAGAT
>SMVT01000034.1 GCA_004357365.1 Nitrospina sp. | reverse complement strand
CCTACGCCAGGTTTCCGAAGGTGGCGTTGAAGTTTTTTGAAACCCGCGGCAAGCCGTTACCCGAGCCGACGGCCCCGGCACCCGCGCCGGCGGCGGCTCCCGCTCCTCAGGCCCCTCAACCCGCGGCCCCGGCATCGGCACCGGCGGCAGGTGGCTCGGCGGTCTACACCATCACTGTCAACGGCAAACCGTATTCGGTGCAGGTCGGTACGGGAGCGGCGGCACCCGTGCAACCGGCGGCCGCGGCCCCTCAACCGGCGGTGGCACCCGCGCCTGCGCCTTCATCCACCGGGTCCAATAATGCGGTGACCTCCCCCCTGCCCGGCTCGGTGTTCGCCCTGAAATGCAAGGTGGGCGACCAGGTCAACGAAGGGGACATCGTGATGATTCTGGAATCCATGAAAATGGAAACCGAGGTGCAAACTCCTTACAGCGGCACCGTCAATTCCATCCTGGTTCAGGAAGGCGCGAACGTCCAGACCGGCGATGAACTCATTCTGATTTCATAATGAACTTTCAGGATGCCATCAACAAAATTCTGCACTCCACCGGGTTTGCCACTATAGAACCCGGACAAGGGCTGATGATCGTCATCTCGCTGGTCCTGCTCTACCTCGCCATCTGGAAAAAGTTCGAACCCCTGCTCCTGCTGCCCATCGGGTTCGGTTGTTTGCTCGCCAACCTGCCGCTCAGCCTGATGGCCAACACCGATGAAGGCGGTTTATTTAACTTTTTCTATTACGGGGTGAAGCACCAAATTCTCCCGCCTCTGATTTTTCTGGGAGTGGGCGCGTTGACCGATTTTGGTCCCCTGCTGGCCAACCCGTCGACTCTGCTGTTGGGAGCGGCGGCGCAAATCGGAGTGTACACCACGCTCATCGGGGCGGTGGCGCTGGGATTCAGTCTGCAGGAAGCCAGCGCCATCGGAATTATCGGCGGCGCGGACGGGCCGACCTCGATTTTTCTCGCCGCCAAACTGGCGCCGCACCTGTTGGCTCCGATTGCGATTGCGGCCTATTCCTACATGTCGCTGGTGCCGCTCATTCAACCGCCCATCATGCGCCTGCTCACCACGGAAAAAGAGCGGCAGGTGAAGATGGAGCAGTTAAAACCGATTTCGCAGACGGTCAAAATCATTTTCCCAATCGCATCCACGGTGATTATCGTGTTGATGCTCCCCGGCGTCGCACCTTTGATAGGGATGTTGATGCTGGGCAACCTGTTCCGGGAATGCGGGGTGACGGCGCGCCTGCATGAAACCTCGCAGACGCATCTGATCAATATCGTGACCATCCTGCTGGCGCTGGCGGTCGGCTCGTCGATGACGGCGGCAACGTTTTTAACCTGGAGCACCATCAAGATCATCATACTGGGCCTGGCGGCGTTCTGCGTGGCCACCGCCGGCGGGGTGCTGTTCGGAAAACTCATGTATGTGATATCCAAAGGAAAGGTGAACCCCTTGATCGGGTCGGCGGGCGTGTCGGCGGTTCCCATGGCCGCGCGGGTATCGCAAAAAGTGGGACAGGAAACTGATAAATCCAATTTCCTGCTTATGCACGCGATGGGTCCCAACGTCGCCGGAGTGATTGGCAGCGCGGTGGCGGCGGGTGTGTTTCTATCCCTGTTCGGGTCGGGTGACGCCGGAGCGGGGCATACCGCGATTGAGGCCCTTAAAACCATCACCGCATCGTTGGGTCAATAAATCATGCCCCCTTTACTCGAAGCGATCCAGATTTCGTTCCTGGCCATGATCGTGATTTTTTTGGTATTGGGTATTTTGATCGGCGTGATCAAGGTGCTGGTCCATTTCCTCCCCTACGTGGAGGAACCCGCGCCTCCGGTCCGGACGCAGTCCCCGGTAGCGGCCACCGGCGCGTTCCAGGAGGAGGATCACATCGCCGCCATCCACGCCGCGCTGGCGCATCATCTGGGCAAAGCTCCACAGGACATTCATATTCAGCACATCACTTCTCTTTAACAAAACCATCAGGGGTTCGAGGGTTCCCTTTCAGTGAACAGATCGCCCGGGGCGCTGATGATCCCTTCCAAGGTGCCTAATATTTTTTCGCTGATGGATTTAAAGGGAATCGCTTCGACTTTGGGGTCGCTGAACGGACCTTCGACTTTATAATAGGTGGTGATCAGGCTGCCTTCTTTTCCGCCGGTCATAATCGGGCCCAGAATCGGAATCTTTTCTATGATGCGGCCCACCCGGCGAAACGGCGCGACCCCCACGACGGTCCCCATTCGACTGGTGTTGAGATCGAAAGCCCCGACCAGAGACAGGCGTTGCCCTTTTTCCTCGTACAAAAAGTTTTCGGTACGCGCCACGCCGTTTACAATTCGAAAATCGCCAAAAATCCGCATATAGCTGTTATTGGGTTGACCGGCCCTTTCGGCAACGGTTTGCGGGTCGACCGAAACTCCAAACAGTGCCACCACGCCGTTCAACAGGTGTCCGGTATTGATGCGGCCATCTTTTAAATCAAAGGACAACCGGCCCTTCAGGCTTTGGGTGATTTGCGTCAAATCCCCTCCCCGGCCTTGGAGATGAGCTTTTAACCAAACCGTTTTCCCGGTCAAACTGGCCTTGAACAGGCCCCCAAACATGGCAAACAGTTTATCGATCGGAGTCTTGCGGGATACCAGGACCGCATCAAAGGCAGGATTTTGAATATCGACGAGAGATAATTTTCCCATGATCATAACCTGATCCACACCGGGTTGTCCGAGGGTCAGGTTATCGGTTCGCAGGACCTGATCCTTGAAGGTGAAGGTGCCGGCCACTTTGGGCAGAGTCCAGAATTTCTGGGAAAACCGATTGATCTTGATTTTAATTTCCCCCGTCCCATTGGCAAAAACATGGGTCTGGCCCAACCACGCCAGAAAACCCTTGGAAGGTTTGCCCTTCTCCGAGACCAATTGATTCAAATCAAGTCCGGGCCCGGCCACTTGCAGTGTCAAATGCGGCGCCTCTCCCCCCTGGTAATCCCCCTCGAAACCAAAATGGCAACCGTTCGCTTCCAGCCGGCCTCGGCGAAGGTTGAAATGATTGTTCCTGAATTGCATGTCCGCGCTCAATTTGAACGCCGCAAGGAAGCCCTCCGGTTTATACTCGATACCGGTCAAGCGGACTTTCCCCTGCATCTCCGTTTGTTCCAGGTACCGGAAATTTCCTTTCGCCGAGAATTGAAAGCGCGACTCCCCGCCCAAAGCACCCTGCAACGGGCGGATATACTGCGAAGCGGGCCAGACCTTGAAATGGCGCGATTCCAACTGGATCGAAAATTCCGGGTCGTCCATGCTTTTCAGGAATCCGGTTCCGGACACTGTGTTGCCCTCCAACTCGAAGATCACCTTTTTAAAATCAATCCGGCCGCCGGAATCCAGGCTGGCGAAAATTTCGATGGAATTGGAAACGTTTTCAGGTTTGATCAGAAAATCCTGATAACGGTAGGACGCGCGGGTCAAATCCACGCGCTTTTCAAGTTTCATAAACTGCTCGGTACGGTGGAATTTCAACTCCACTTTTGCGGGCCCCTGATACTCCAGGGTTTCCAGAAAGGGAATTCCCGCAAAATCCTGATTCAAAAAATCGGAGGAACGCGCCTGCAACACCAGTTCCGGGTCCGCCTGGGAATAGTTTTTGAAACGGCCTTGGATGTCGAGCGGCGAATCGCCATACCATCCGCCGGTGGTCTCCAGGTCGATGTTGCGGTCGTCAAACGATATCGTGGCGTTCAGATTGCGTACGGGACGAAAACCTTTGGAATGTTTCAGAAACAGTTTTCTGATTTTCAGGGAACCCTGGTTTTTGGCTCGTGTCTTCCCCGGCCCGGGCCCGGTGCTTTGTAAATTGAATTCAATCTCCCCGCTTTCAAACACAATATTTTTGAGAAAAGTTTTGATCCGGCCCTCAAAGTGGGTCCAGACCTCCTGCCCGGCCTTCCAGGTTCCCAGTTGAAGGGTCCCCCGAACCTGCTTCACCGGGACGCCGTCCTTCACAAAGGACGCCCCGTTGATGTCCCGGAAATAATGATCGCCGTATTCGCCGTTGATATTTTCAAAGCGGAGGGTCCAGGTCTGTTGCGCCTTCCCCTTAGTTTGAGCATCGGGTTTCGGGACGGCGCTCTGGAAATGAATCCTGCCGTTGATATTATGAATCGGTGCGGGCCAGGCCTTCTTCATAAACCCGGCGCGCTCCAACGACACACTGCCCGACCACACCAGTTGTTCCCGGTGTTCCAGGGGTCCCTGGACGGCGAGCCGCCCGCGGACCATCCCCTGAATCCGCTTGAGGTCTTTAAGGAACGCCAACTGCCGGGGCAGTTTCCAATTTTTTTCAAACATATTGGCCAGCGGCGCCAGCGCCACCTCCGCTTCGAGGGTGCCTTCGATCCGGGGCTCGGTTAAGGGGTTCACGATGGTCCCGGTTAAATTTTTGATCGACACATGGTTAAAACGCGCCTGTTGAATCTTGATCTCGGCGACCCCTTTCCCGAATTTGAATTCTCCGGTCACATCGCTCAAAGGCAGGGCATCCACGCCAAAATCCGCATGGCGCAGAATGATCGTGCCCGAGTCATGCTCCTGGATTTCCGCGTTCGACCGGCCTTCAAAAATGGCCCGCGGCCCTTCAATATGCAAAGCGGTGACTTCGATCTCACCCTTTTTCACTAGGCGGTGTACGCGGCGGTGCAAGTCCCTGCTGAACAATTTAAATGGCAGGTAGGTCTCGCTGTCCTGAACCTGAAAGGCGGTGGTCTTCAGAGAAGCGGTCAGCCAGGCCTTCTCGGACATAAACCGCGCATAGGTTCCGTGGATCTGCATCAAAAATTTTCCGGAACGGTAATCCAGCTGTTTGAACTCCACTGTATCCCGATTGAAAATCATGTTGTAGTCGAGACGGCCGTTGGCGGGTTTGGGCCCCTGGCCAAGGCCGGATTGCAGGCTGGCCTGTTGCTCGTGCTTTAAAACGCCGGACAACTGAATATGGCCGTCCAGCGTGCCGGTAAACCGGGTGTCGAGGGAAATGCGATGGTCACCCGGGTTTTGCGCGAACAGCTTGTTCAGGTAGAGGGCAAACGGCTGGGTTCCCTGATCCCGAATCTCCAAGGTGCCCTCCAGCGCCACCTGCGACAGATTGAACTCCTCCCGGGGCACGCGCAGTTTGCCATCCAGCTTCAGGGTTCCGCTTTCATTGGGTCCGTAAGGCACCTCGCCGCTCAAATGCACTCGGAGCGACGTCTTCAAAAGGGGCTTGGTGAGGGACAACGACATGTTTTTGATCTTGGTGACCAGCGGCTTGGCACCGGGGGAGATGTGGTGATCCACCAGCCACAACTCTCCCTGGCGGACCTGCACGCTGTGCATCAGCCCCGCCCGGATCAAATCCGTAAGCGTGGCGCCGGACCGGTGCGATTCGATCGAAGTCAGGTTGCCAAAATTAAATTCTCCCCGGTTATCGCGGGTGACCTGCAAGATCAGGCCTTCAAAAATAATTTTCTGGATTTCGATCTTCCCGTTCAACAGGGGCAGGGCATCCAATAAAACCAGAACCTCCTTGCAAAAAAAATCCGCCTCTTTTTCAGAGGCTCCTTTGAGCGTCACGTCATGCAGCTGCAATCCGATGCCTTCACTGAAATCCAGATGCGCGGCACCGATCTGGACATCCCGTTGCGTTTCGGCTTTGATCTCCTGAGCCACCAGGTCCCTAAGCGCGTCCAGGTCCTTCAACTGAATGTAAAAAACCCCAATCACCCCCAGGCACACCAACACCAGAAGGATCACCACCGGATAAATCAGTTTTCGTTTGGTCAATGGCATTTCAATTGGGGGTTACGCGGGATTCAATGGTTCCATACCCTCTTAAACAGTTAAATTAGAAGACCACATTTCGGAAGGATTATGGTAATTTCTTATCGACCCGCAGGTCAGGGTCCAAGAGGGCTTTAATAACTTTCAATATATCATTAAGTTTCAATCCCTTGCAAACCTGTTTGGGGTCTCCTGGCGCCCCTCCCCCTTTCACCCCATGAGCGGAAACAAAAATCAGGAAATGGTTTACGGCGTTCACCCGCTCCAGCAGGCGCTGGCGTTGGGCAAGAGGGAATGCTACAAAATCGTTCGCGTGCAGGGCAAACCCCCGGCCCGGCTGGCGCCCATTCTGAAACTGGCGGAACGGCAACGGACCCGGGTGGAGACCCTGCCGCGCGAAGTCTTCCGCAAACAATTCGGCCAGTTCAATCATCAGGGCATTGTCGGTTACTTTTCTCCGATCCGGACCCTCGAGCTGGCAACCCTGATCGAGCAGGCCTGTCAATCCGGCCCGCACCCCGCTCTGGTATTGGCGGATGAAATTCAAGATCCGCAAAACCTGGGCGCCCTCATTCGGTCGGCGTGGGTGCTGGGTCTGCAGGGACTGGTGGTGCCCAAACACCGGTCGGTGCCGATCAACGAGACGGTCGCGAAATGCTCCGCCGGGGCGGTCGAGTCGCTGCCCATCGCCTGCGTAGCCAACCTGAAACAGGCGGCCGAGTTATTAAAGGAAAAAGGGTTCTGGATCGTCGGGGTGGACATGGCGGGAGAGCGTCCCTGCTATGAATTCGATTTCAACATGCCGGTGGCCCTGATCATCGGCGGAGAGGAGAAAGGGATACGGCCCCTGTTGAAAAAAACCTGCGACTTTACCGTGTCCATCCCCATGGCGGGAGAGTTGGGGTCGCTCAACGCGTCGACCGCCGGGGCGATCGTGTTTTATGAAATTCAAAAGCAGAGGGCGCAGGCCGGATCGAAACCATAAAAAAAACGGCGGAGGGAATCCCTCTGCCGTTCAATTCTTCCGCCGGATTCCGGACTAGGAAAACCTGCGCCGCAGGGCGGACTTTCTTTTCTTTTTGGCTTCTTTTTGTTTTCGTTTCTTTTTTACCGAAGGCTTTTCATAAAAACGGCGGCGTTTCAATTCTTTCAACAAACCTTCCTTGGTCATTTGCCGTTTCAGCGCTTTCAGCGCTTTATCAACCTGATTTTGATGGACGGTGACTTCCAAAAGAAAAACAACCCCTTTCAAACACGGTACATAATAAAATCCCCGCTTCCGTTTAAAGCCCCGGAAATCATGGGACTATCATTGGGAAGAGGGAGTGAATCTGGTATTATTGACGATGTCCGGAAAGATGTCAAGCGATCCGGTTCCCGGACCGGGGAATTCTCCTACCTCCTTGATATCATGGTCCAACCGATCCGATACGGAGGCATTCAGTGCGCCCATGAAAACGATTCGTCTGACCGGCCTGATCCTGCTGTTGACCCTGAGCCTGTTTTCCCGTTCCTGGGCGAAAGACTATGCCGTCCCTAATGCGGGGTCTCCCTATAAAAATTTAACGGAACTGGAGGAAGGGCAGATTCTGCACCTGCCCACCGGCCTTACGGTTACGGTCGACCAGATGATCGATACCGTCGCCGGGTCGCGCGTCATCTACGTCGGCGAAACCCACGACAACCTCGAAGCCCACCGGATTCAGCTGGAAGTGATTCGCCGCCTGCATGAACAATTTCCGGGCCGGATCGCGGTGGGAATGGAAATGTTCCGGCGCTCCGCCCAGGACGACCTGGACCGCTGGCAACAGGGACATTTAACGGACAAATCCTTCCGTAAACTGTTCCGCAAAAACTGGGGCCGCGGCTTGGGCCTGTACCAGCCCATTTTTGAATTTATCCAAGCCAACGCCATTCCGTTGATCGGCCTGAAAACCTCGCGCGAGATGGAGCAGCTATTCCGTGACGGCGGACCCGGTCAGCCGGGCTTGCCGGAAATTGATACCGGGGATGAGTATCACCGGGCCTATTCGATGGCCTTGTTCGGCGGCAACGAGACGCATACCGGCGTGGTCTCCAAACCATATCAGATGCTGTTGCTGTGGGAAGAGTCGATGGCCGATACCGTCGCGCAATTTTTAAAGGACCCGGCCAACCGCGACCGTAAACTGATCGTGCTCGCCGGCGGGTTTCATGTGCAATACGGGTATGGCATCCCCAAACGCGCGTTCCGGCGCGTGCCCCATGCCTATTCGATCATCCTGCCGGTGGTGACGGAGATTCCCAACGAGTTAAAGGACCGTGAAATGAAAATGAAGAAAGTGTCCATCCCCCTGTACAGCGCGGACTTCGGCTGGAAAGTGTCCTACATCGTCCCGCCGCCCCACCGCATCAAACTGGGAGTATTTCTCGAGGAGTTGGAGAACGGGCTCAAGGTCCTTAAAGTGGAAGAAGGCTCCAATGCGGCGCGGATGAATCTGCAACCCGGCGACGTGTTATTGCAGCTGGACGGCGATGAGCTGGCGGACGTGGAAAATCTGGCGGCTCAACTGCAGAAACGTAATTTCGGGGATATGGTGCGCCTCCGGATCAAACGCGGCGATAGCGAACAGGACGTGTCGGGAGTTTTACAAGAACCCCCAAAAACCGAATAGCCTTTCCCTGCCGCCGAGAAAAGAATAAATAACCACCGATGAAGAATAAAAGCAGAAGGAAGAATCCCCCCGCCCCCCTTTACAAGGGGGAGCCAAATCAAAAATCTCCTCTCCCCTCAGGGGGAGAGGATTAAGGTGAGGGGTGGAGTACGGATAACCTCCCCCTGTATCCCCTCCTTGGTAAGGAGAGGATTATTATTGCCGCCATCGTTGCGCTTACAGGTTGAATCCACAGGAGGAAGAATCTCTGTTTAGGTTCCCACCGGGCGTGGCCCGGCCATCATGCCGCTTAACTGTTCGAGATGGGCGTCGCCGGTCAATTCGAGGAAAATATCTTCCAGATGTTCGTGGTCGGTCGAGGCCTGGCGCCGCAACTCGTCCAGCGTCCCCAAGGCAATAACCTCACCTTTTTGAATAATGCCGATCCGGTCGCACATCGCCTGGGCGATGCCGAGGGAATGGGTGGACATGAACACGCAAACTCCTTTGCGGCACAGGTCGCGGAACAGTTGCTTGACCTGCCGCGCGCCCTTCGGGTCCAGCCCCACCATCGGCTCATCCACGACCAGTACCTGCGGATCGTGCAACAGCGCGCCGGAGATGATGAGTTTCTGTTTCATCCCGTGCGAATAGCCTTCGACCAATTTGTCGGCCGCCTCGGCGAGGTCGAAAAATTCCAGATACTGGTGACCCGTCTCGAGAGCGCGGGTGGCCTCCATGCCATAGAGATCGGCGATGAACGACAGGTATTCGCGCCCGGTCAGTTTTTCATAAATGAACGGCCGGTCCGGGATGTACCCCATGATCGACTTGGCCTCTTCCGGCTGGTCAGAGATGTCGTAGCCGCCGATGGATACGGTCCCGCCGGTGGGTTTGAGCAGTCCGACGATCATCTTGATGGTGGTGGTTTTGCCCGCGCCGTTGGGTCCCAGAAACCCGAAGAGTTCGCCTGCGGGAACTTTCAGGTCGACGCCTTTCACCGCTTCCTGGTTGGAATAACTTTTGACCAGATTCTGTAGATGCAGCATGATTTCCTTTCTAAACGATGTCAAAGGAGCGCAGGCCCTGAGGCCCGATCCAGTTGAGATCAATTTTGGACACCTTCGCCAGGGCCGGGCCGTGCCGGCACCATTCGATCAACTCCTCCAGTTTGCCCTTGTCCCCCTCGGCGTGAATTTCCACCGATCCGTCGTTACAGTTTTTCACCCAGCCGGTCAGCCCCAGCCCTTGTGCGACTTTCTGCGTGTTGGACCGGTAAAACACACCCTGAACGTGGCCGTGGACAAACATGTGGACCGCTTCAGCATCACCCATCGGACACTACCCCCGGCGGTTGGCCCGGTCGAAGAGGTTCTGCACCTCACGGTAAATGGCAAATATGGAACCGTCGCCGATTTTCTTGCCGTATTTGCCCAAGTCGCGCATGATCCTCTGGAACTCGGAGGTCGCTCCGGTAAAGTTGTCGATCAACGGGCGAAACGAGACCTGCTCCTCGGGGTCCAGACGGTCACAGATGACCCGCAACCGGTCTTTCAAGGGCTCGAAGTTTTTCTCCATGTTACATAGGGTAGCTTTCCCATAAACCCTTTGCAACGAATTTTACGGGTCCGGGCCTCTCCCGGGGCTTTGGGCTCCTCCGTCCGGGCGATCTTCCCCGCTTTCCGGGCCGGATTTTGGCCTTGACCCATCGATATGTTTTATGATATATATCGAAATCACACTCACCGGAATTTGAGGCTCCAAAGGATGACCGCTCCAGGATGGAAACGATGGGTCACCGGATTCGCACTGGCGCTTTGGGCGGCCACCCCGGCCATTGCCGGGGAGGTGACGGTCGCCGTGGCCTCCAATTTTCTGAATCCGCTCAAACAGATGATTCAGGAATTTCAACAACAAAGCGGACACCGCGTGCGCACCGTGTCCGGCTCGACGGGGAAACTGTACGTGCAGATCCTGCACGGCGCGCCGTTCGATGTATTTCTTGCGGGAGACAGCGCGCGGCCCCGCCTGTTGGAAAAGGACGGACAGGCGGTGGCCGGAACCCGGTTTACCTATGCCCGGGGCAAAATCGTTTTATGGAGTGCCGATCCGCAACGGATCGGCGCTGATGGCAAAAATCTTTTACGTCGCCGAAATTTTAACCACCTGGCGCTGGCCAATCCCAAAACCGCGCCTTACGGCAAAGCCGCGGTTACGGCATTGCAACGATTGAACCTGTGGGAGACGTTGTCCCCGGTGATCGTGCAGGGCGAAAACATCGGCCAGACGTTTCAATTCGTGGCCACCGGCAACGCGGAGGTCGGGCTGGTCGCCCTCTCCCAGGTGATGGATCCCCGTCTCAACATCAAAGGCAGCCGATGGCTGGTGCCGGAGGATTTATACGATGCCATCGACCAGGACGCGGTCCTGCTCACCCGCGGCAAGTCCAATCCGGCGGCGCGGGCGTTCCTCAAGTTTTTACAATCGGGCCGGGCGAGAAATATTCTTAAATCTTATGGCTATGGTTTGAAATGACGACGCAGCAAAGAAGAAAGGCTTTTTGAGGATGGACTGGCAACCGGTATGGATCACCCTGCAACTGGCGGCCACCACAGTGGGCGTTCTGCTGTTGATCGGAACGCCGGTGGCGTG
>SMVT01000004.1 GCA_004357365.1 Nitrospina sp. | reverse complement strand
GCCAACTCCATCGGCAAAATGGCTCAGGGGCTGGCGGACGATCCGTTGTCGACGCTGTACGCGGCGTTTGCCGGTCCCGTTCTGGTGGCACCGGCGATGAACGATAAGATGTGGGACCACCCCGCGGTTCAGGAGAACATCCGCACTTTAAAGAGGCGGGGGGTGGGCCTCATCGAGCCGGAAGCGGGAGAGCTGGCTTGCGGCACCGTGGGTCTCGGACGTCTCCCCGAACCGCCGGTTCTGCTGGATGCGGTGCGCAAATGCCTTCTGCGGCAAAGCGATCTGAAGGGCCTGCACATTCTGGTCACCGCCGGGCCGACCCGCGAACCGATCGATCCCGTGCGCTTTATCACCAACCGATCGTCCGGCAAAATGGGATACGCCATCGCCCGCCAGGCCCGAGGCCGGGGGGCGGAGGTGACACTCATCAGCGGGCCGACCCATCTGGAACCGCCGATCGGCGTGACGCTGTTGAATTGCCAGCGGGCCGGCGAGATGGGGCAACTGGTGCTCGACCATCTGCCCCGCTGCGACGTTCTGGTGATGACCGCCGCGGTGGGGGATTTCGCACCGGACACCGTTTACAAGGAAAAGATCAAAAAGAAAGGCGAGGAGACGCTCCTTCTCAGCCTCCATCCCACGCAGGATATTCTGAAAGAAGTGGCGAAGAAAAAAACCGGCCAGTTGATTATGGGATTCGCCGCGGAAAGCGAAAACCTCCTGCAAAGTGCCACCGAAAAACTGCAACGCAAACAGCTCGATTGGATCGTCGCCAACGACATCAGCGCACCGGGCATCGGTTTTCAATCGGACAGCAACCAAGTGACCCTGATCGACCGCAACCTGAATGTGGAATCCCTGCCCTTGCTCACCAAAATGGAAATCGCCGATCTTCTATTGGACCGAATCCTCGGAAAACTCAACGAACGCTGAACCCTCCGGAATTACTTTTTGGAGGGTCGCGGGGAGTCGGCCGCGCACCGGAACCCGACGGTTTTGCTTCGCGCTTTCGGGACGGTGGCGTTGCGGTAGGTGACGCGTACGTCCTCGGCGTTGTTCATCCAGTTGCCGCCGCGGATGATTTTATACACGCCTTTTTCCGGTCCGGGCGGATTTTTCTTGGGGGAAAACAGGTAGTATTCCGGATAATGCCAGTCTTGGACCCACTCGGAAACGTTGCCGGACATATCGAACACCCCGTAATCCGACTTGCCTTCCGGATAAAGACCTACGGCCGCGGTTTTGCCGATATGGTTGTTGAAGTTGAGCCGGGTTTTGTCCGCCGCTTCGTTCCCCCACGGATACTTGACGGGCCGTTTGCCGCGCGCCGCCTTTTCCCACTCGGCTTCCGTCGGCAGGTGTTTGTTTTTCCAATGGCAGAACGCCCGCGCTTCTTTCCAGGGGGTGCCCACCACCGGCTGATCGGGCTGGTTGAACGAGGTGTCGTCCCAGTAACGCGGGACCGTTTTCAATCGGGTCGCTTCCATATAACTTTTGTATTGCGCGTTGGTGACTTCGTGGATATCGATATAAAAAGCGTCGAGAATCACTTCGTGGGCGGGGTCTTCCGGTCCCAGCATATGCCGGTCGGCCTGGAAAATCGAAACCGGGTCCAGCTCCCTCAAAGATTTCTGGCTCCCCATTTCAAATGCGCCCTCTGGAATGAGCGCCATTCCGGCATAAGGAGAAGGCGCTACCTTTTTTAAAGGGCTGGCCCACGACCCGCCCGCCGGCGCCAGCGACAGGATCAGGGACAACATGATGATTCTTAAATACATACGCTTATGACTCCGGGTATGAACCTGAAGAGTGAACCGATGGGCCGAAGGCCTGAGGGGTTTGTGCATTGACACCTTAGGGTAATCATAATAAAATTTCAACAAACATCCTGATTAGTTTTTTTTACAAACTTTGGCCGAACTGGATGCGTGCTGAGGTTTTTGTTTGAATTGAGCCGTCATGGACAAGCCGAAAAAAGAACCCATTGCCTTACGCCACCGGCAGGACCACAAGCTGTGCTTGAACTGCGGTTTCCCCAACCGGCCGTCCGATACCCATTGCATGTTCTGTCATACCAGCATTGTGGACGACCGAGGCCTGTTGTCCTGGTTCCGCCAGGCCTATTACGTTCTGCGATGGCGCTGGCAACTGAAACAAAAACGCGAACACCTCGACCACAATCGCCAGAAAAAGTTTTTCCGTTTTTTCGGTTACTTCCTGATCGGCTTGATGTTGACCCTGGCCGGCGGTTATTTCTTTTACACCTCGCTGACGGATCACAGTTTTTTTAACGCCCTGATCGCCGTTCTCCTTCTGCTGTACGGGTTCGTCACCTTCAAATCCCTGTTTTCCAGCAAATAATCCCCATTGTAACCCGATCCCTCAAGGGATTTCCGCAACGATTCTCAACGGAGCCCCGCTGCCGCCGCCGATTTTCATGGGCAGGGCGATGACCCGGAACCCCTTGGCAGGCAAGGCGTCCAAGTGGTGCAGATTTTCAAAGCCGGGAACGTTGGCCGCACCGAACACCTGATGCGCCTTAAACACTTTGGACCGGCCGTAATCCAGACTGGCGGTATCCAGTCCGACCGCCGCCACGTTTCTTTCGCGGGTCAGGAACCGGGCCGCCGCTTCGCTGAATCCGGGAAAATGCAGGTCGGCGGTTTCACCGGGCCGGTCCGATCCCAGATACTTTTTCTTGTCCGGCCAGAACGCCTCCCACCCGGTGCGGACCAGAACGATGACTCCTTTCGGCAGGCGGCCGTGGTGTTGTTCCCAGTCCAGCATATCCTGCCTGGAGATCAGGGTGTCGGGATGATCCTTCGCCTTCGCGCTGACGTCGACCAACACCCCCGGTGCGATCAGGCGGGATAAGGGAATCTGGTCCACGGTCCATTGTCCCTGTGCGAAATGCACCGGCGCGTCCAAGTGGGTGCCGCCGTGCTCCGCCGCTTCGTAATTATTGGCTTCGTACCAGAATCCCTGGGACGTGGGTCCCTTGTGCACCGGAGCTAAAGTGAAGGATTTGCTGGTCGGCCAGTAAATGGTGTGCTCGTCAAAGTTGTGGGTCAGGTCGATGAGTTTCGGTGCCGCCCGGGCGCCGGGCATCGGGCCCATGAATCCAACCGTCAGGATCAAAAATAGGGCCCCGGCTTGCAAGCCGGCGGTTCGGATTTTATAAACTTTAAACATATCCGGCCTCCTGGCTGGGATGGAACGCCTCGAAATCTGTTATTATTTTAAACGCACGTATCTTTTGCCTTGTGGGTGACCTCTTAATTGCGAGGATTATGAAGGATGTCTGAAACAAACACAATCCAGGCGCGCCAACTCGTTCTCCCAGTGGAGGGGATGAGTTGCGCCAGTTGCGCCGCCCGCATCGAGAAAAAGGTCGGTGAGCTGGCCGGCGTGGAAAAAGCCAGTGTCAATTTCGGCGCCAGCTCCGCCACCGTGGATTTCAATCCCGACCGCACCTCTCCGGAGTCTATCATACAAGCTATTGAAAAAATTGGGTTTAATGTTCCGACGGTGAAGAAGATTTTCCCGGTGGAGGGCATGACCTGCGCCTCCTGCGTCTCCCGCGTCGAAAGAAAACTCCGCAGTCTGGACGGCGTCACCGACGCTCAAGTCAACCTCGCCAGCGAACGCGTCACCGTCGGTTATCTGGAATCCCGTGTCGGCATGCGGGAGTTTAAAGACGCCCTGGCACAAATCGGATACCACGTGCCCCATGAAACAATAGAGGAACAGACCACCCGCGATCTGGAAGCACAACGGCATCGGGAAGAAACCCGGCTGTTGACCCTCAAGTTAATGGTCAGCGGTTTCGCCGCGCTTCTGATCATGGCCGGGGGCATGCGGGATCAACTGGGATTTTTGCCGGCGTGGGACGCGTCGGTGTATCATCTATTGTTTTTCGTTTTGGCCACGCCGGTGCAATTCTGGGGCGGCTGGCAGTTTTACAAGGGCACCTGGACGGGGCTCAGGCACGGCTACGCCGATATGAACACCCTGATTGCCGTCGGGACCTCCGTCGCTTACGCGTACAGCGTGTTCGCCACGTTTTTTCCGTCGGCACTCCAATCCCTCGGCCAGGAAGTGCTGGTGTATTACGACACCGCGGCGATGATCATCGCCCTCGTGCTGATGGGGCGCCTGCTGGAAGCCCGGGCCAAGGGCCGCGCTTCCGACGCCATTAAAAAACTTATCGGACTGCAACCCAAAACCGCACAGGTTGAGCGCGACGGCCGGGAACTTGAAATCCCGATCGCGCAGGTGGTCGCCAACGATATCGTTTGCGTCAAGCCGGGGGAGAAGGTGCCGGTGGACGGCACCCTGCTGGAAGGCCAAACCGCAATTGACGAATCGATGATCACCGGCGAAAGCATTCCCGCCGAAAAGCAGGTGGGGGACGATGTCATCGGCGCCAGTATCAACAAAACCGGCTTTTTCAAAATGAAAGCCACCCGCTTGGGGAAAGATTCGGTGCTGGCCCATATCATCAAAATGGTGGAAGAAGCCCAGGGATCCAAAGCGCCGGTTCAAAGACTGGCCGACAAGGTTGCCGGTATCTTTGTGCCGACAGTGATTGCCATTGCGAGCCTGGCGTTTATCGTTTGGTGGATCTGGGGAGACGCCATCGCCGTGCTTCCCACGGAACCGTTTCTGTTTGCGATGATGATTTTCATTGCGGTGATGATCATTGCCTGTCCCTGCGCGCTGGGACTGGCCACGCCCACCGCCATCATGGTCGGCACCGGACGCGGCGCGGAGCTGGGCATTTTGATCAAGGGCGGAGAAATTCTCGAACAGGCACAACGCATCGATACCGTGGTGTTCGACAAAACCGGAACACTGACCCAGGGCCAACCGGAAGTCACCGATATCTACACGCAGGAAATGGACGAGGCGGAACTGCTGTCTCTCGCCGCGTCGCTGGAGAAAGGATCGGAGCATCCGCTCGGCGAAGCGGTGGTGGCGGAGGCGGAAAAAAGAAACATTGCCCTGCAACCCTTCCAGGAATTCAAGGCGCTTCCCGGTTTCGGCGTGCAGGCGCGGGTGAACGGCCATGACGTCGCCCTGGGCAACCGCGCATTAATGGAACAGGCGGGCCTTGATCTTTCCGCCGTCGCCGGTCAGCTGGATGAATGGGCCGCGCAGGGTAAAACCCCCATGCTGGTGAAGGTGGACGGCCGCCTCGGGGGGATGATCGCCGCGGCCGACCGCATCAGGCCCCACGCGAAAGAAGTGGTGGCGCGTTTGCATCAAAAAGGATTGCAGGTGATCATGATCACCGGCGACCATTCCCAAACGGCGCGTGCCGTGGCCGATAAATTGGGCATCGATCGGGTCCTCGCCGAGGTGTTGCCCGGCGATAAGGCGGGGGAGGTGAAACGGCTCATGGATGAGGGACGGTTCGTCGCCATGGTGGGGGACGGCATCAACGATGCGCCGGCACTGGCGCAGGCGCATATCGGTATCGCCATGGGTTCGGGCACGGATATCGCCATGGAAGCCTCGGACATCACCCTGATGACCCACAACCTGAACGCGGTGGTGGACGCCATCGAGCTCAGCCGGTCAACTCTGCGCAAAATCAAGCAGAACCTGTTCTGGGCGTTCTTCTACAACATTCTGGGTATTCCCATCGCCGCCGGACTGCTTTATCCTAGTTACGGCATTCTTTTAAAACCCCTGTTTGCGGCGGCGGCCATGTCATTAAGTTCCGTCTCGGTGGTCGGCAATTCGCTTCTGCTGAAACGGTTCAAACCCTCCCGCGGGCCGGTAAACTGACCCGGCATCTCATCCACGCCGGAGGATTCCCGGATGGAACAATTTTTTAAAATTCTGAAGGTCACCCCCACGGCTTCTCCGGAAGAGGTCAAGCGCGCCTACAAGCAGCAGGTGAAGTTCTGGCATCCCGACCGGTTTCCGGTGGAGTCCGAGCGCCTGCAGAAACTGGCTAACCGGCAGATGCGGGAGATTAACCAGGCCTACCGGGAATTGGAACAACATTTCGCCAAAGGAACCTCCAAAAGCAACACTTCCGACAAGCCACCTCCTTCGGCAGGCCAAGAAAACCGCCCCACGTTGCAATTCCAGAACGGCGACTGCTATATCGGGCCGCTGGCGGGGAGCGTGCCGCATGGCTACGGAACCTACCTGTTCGCGGAGGGCAACCAGTACACCGGCGAGTTTGTGAACGGCAAACCCCATGGCCATGGCACCCTGGTATTCACCAATGGCGACAAGTACGAAGGCGGCTTCGTGAACGATATGATGGAAGGGGAGGGGATTTACACTTCCGCCAACGGCGACCGTTTTGTCGGCGGATTCAAAAACGGGCAACCCCACGGACGCGGGGTGCACATCACCGCCGCCGGAAAACAGTATCCCGGCCTCTGGCAGGACGGAACCCTGATCGAGCGGGATTGATTATTTGAGGGTGAACTGCGGTTGCTTGCGGAAGTGTTTGCTGTAACGAATCGATCCATCCTCCAGCATCACCATCGCTTCGACGTTGTCGAGAGAATCCACCCACGCCAACCCCGCCTCCGGTCCCATGACGAACACCGCGGTGGCCATCGCATCCGCTTCCATCACTTCGGTAGTGATGAGGGTGGTGGAAATCATTTTCCGCGCCGGCATTCCGGTTGCGGGATCGAAGATGTGATGGTAGCGCACGCCATCCTTCACGAAATACCGCTGGTAATCGCCGGAGGTGGCGACCGCCTGGTTTTTCACGGCGAATGAGGCTAACAGGTCCTGCGGTTTGCGCGGATGCTGAAGGCCGATGGTCCACGGACTCTCTTTTGATTTTTGACCGAAGGCGAACAGGTCTCCGCCGGCGTTGACGATGCCGTTCGGCACCCTGCTGCGCAGGATGGAGACGGCACGGTCGACGGCATAGCCCTTGGCCAGCCCGTTGACGTTGATGGCCATGCCGGGCCGTGCCAGCCGCACTTTATGATCGAAAATCTCGATATCCTTGTAGTTGACCAGCGACGCGGTTTTTCTGAGGGTGGCCCGGCCGGGAATCACTTCATTCTCGCTGTCGAAATCCCACAGTTGAACCAGCGGTTCCACCGTGATGTCGAACGCCCCGCCGGATTGCCTGGACCAGAAGATACCCTCACGGATTACTTCCTCCACTTCGAGGGATACCGGCACGGCTTCTTTGCCGGCGGCGCGGTTGATCTGGGAGATTTCAGAGTCGGGCAGGTAGGTGCTCATCAATTGCTCGAGGCGTTTCATTTCGTCGAACGCCTGGGTGGTGACGGCCAGGATGACCTGTGGATCGGAATGGGACACGGTGATTTCCACCAGCGTGCCCATGATGAACTGAGTGCGGCGCGTGGGTTCGCCGGAATCGCCGGGCATACAAGCGGCGAATCCCATCCATAACACAACGGTGATCGCTATCAGAAAGTGAGGTCTCATGGTTCAGGTTTTCAGTTCGCGGACCAGGATTGCGCGGTTGTACACCGCCTGAAGGTCCGACCGGCGGAGCATGCCGATCACTTTTCTGGAGTCGCGGGCCTGCGCGGTTTCCACTGTATCCCCCTGTTGTGCGGCATCCCGGATGTTCGAAAACGAATTAATTCCCGTCATCTCTCCTTCGCTGTTCACCACCGGGTAATACAAGTGGCGGGAATAGGATACGGTTTCCAGGATTTTTTTGAAAGGCATTTCCTCGGCAATGGGGAGGACATCCCGCGTCATCACGTGGCGGACAAACATACGGCTCAAAATATTGATGGCCTTGCCGTGGCGGATATTGACACCCGGTTGATCAGGGTCTGAGCGTAAATGGAATTTGGGGTGAACCTCCGCATCGTGTGAGTGGCGACAACACCATTGATCATGATGGGCAGGATAGCCGGAAAATTTTTTGAGTTCCGTGGGTGTACGTTCGCTGGTCTCGATCATGCGTATTGCTGAAGGGGTTCGATAATCATTTTATTATAAAGGGTGTTGGGCCCTGATCAACCGTGAGGTCAAAAGAATTTTTTCAAGAGCCGAGGCGGGCACAGCGATTGCCCGGTGATAGGCATTATGTTATGCTCGACACCGCTCGTTAAGAAATGAGGGCCCCCATCCTTTGGCTTTTCAGTCCGGCTCGTTTCCTTCCGAAAGCCGGATGACCCCGGATGATTCGCAATTCATAAGCAAGAGGAGATTCAATGGTCAAGATCGCGCCGTCTATTTTATCCGCCGACTTCAGCCGGCTGGGAGAAGAAGTAAAAGCCGTGGAAGAAGCGGGAGCGGACTGGATTCATGTGGATGTGATGGACGGGAAATTCGTTCCGAATATCACCGTCGGTCCGCTGGTGGTAGAAGCGTTGCGCAAGGTGACGGATTTGCCGCTCGACGTGCATCTGATGATCGAAAACGCGGATCTCTATGTGGAAGACTTCGCCGTGGCTGGGGCCGATATTATTTCCGTTCATGCCGAGGCCTGCCCGCACCTGCACCGCACCGTCCAGCGCATCAAGGATAACGGCGCCCGGGCCGGGGTGGTGTTGAATCCCGCGACGACTCTGTTCGCCCTCGACGAGATCATCGAACAGGTGGACCTGGTTCTGCTGATGTCGGTCAATCCCGGATTCGGCGGTCAGGAGTTCATCGGCTCAGTGCTCAGCAAAATCGAACTGCTGCGCAACACCCTGAACGAATCGGGAGTGGAGTTGGACGTGGAAGTGGACGGCGGGGTGAGGCCGGACAACGCGGCGAACATCAAAAAGGCCGGCGCCAACGTGCTGGTGGCCGGCTCCGCCATCTTCGGCAGTGACGATTACAAAAAAGCGATCGAGGAACTTCGCAACGCTTGAGGAACGCTAGGCGGGTCAGCGGGTGAACAGCTTTTTCCACCATCCAAGAAATCCATACACCTTTTTCCGGAATTCGGCGCGCTTCAGTTTCTGACGGGCTTCCGCCATGCCGGGATCGAGACGGAGGGCTTTCTCAAAGCATGGAATCGCGCGGAGATAAGCGGATTCCGAGGCGTAAATCAGGCCGAGGTTGTAATGGGCCGAGGCGTATTCCGGTTTCAGCTCGATGGTTCTTCGGATCATCTGCTCCGCGTCCCGGCTCCGGTAACGGCGCAGGTAGATGAGCCCGAGGTTGTTGTAGGCGAACGCGTATTCCGGGTCCAGGCGAATCGCGTCCCGGTATGCGTTTTCCGCCTTCGTGAACTGATGGGTGTTGTCGTACAAAAGGGCCAGATTGAAATGCACTTTGGGTTCGTCCGGATCCAGTCGGATGGATTCCAGATACTCCCTCTCGGCCAGCCGCACCTTATTCATCGATTCGTACAGGATGCCCAGGTTGAAGCGGATTTGCGAATCTTCCGGGCTCAGCCGCGCCGCTTCCCGCAGGGCCGTTTCCGAAAGCCGGTATTGATCCAGCTTGAGGTGCACCAGCCCGAGGTTGTTGAAGATGTCGGGATCGTCCGGTTTCAGGTCCAGCGCTTCCTGGTATTTTTGCAGGGCTTTTTCCAATTGTTCCCGGCCTTCATACAGGATGCCCAGATTGAACAGCGCGTCGCAGTCCTGCGGGTGGAGGCCCAGGGTCTGGTAATACGATTGCTCGGCCCGGTCCCAGTCCTTCATGTGCTCGTAGATCAGCGCCAGGTTGAAATGGATGATGTGATTCTCCGGGTTCAGATCGATGGCTTTTTGATACGCTTCCAGCGACGCTTCAAATTTGGTCTGACGATAGTAAATGACGCCGAGCTTGATCCAGGCTTCCTCGATATCCGGGTGATGATAAACCGTTTTGCGGAACAACTCCTCGGCGCGGCCGTATTCATTTTTTTGAAAGAGCAGGTTGCCGTACAGGAACAGGGCTTCCGAGTTTTCCGGTTCCAGCTTCAGGGCTTCATCCAGTTCAGCAAAAGCCAGATCGTATTGTTCCCGGAGGGTGTAGAGCTTGGCCAGTTGCGCCCGGCCCAACACGTTTTCACGGTCCAGCTCCGTCAGTTCCTTGAGAATTTTTTCCGCATGGTCGTATTCTTCCAGCATCTCGTACAAATAACCCAGCTTGGAATACACCTCGGTATCAATCGGATCCAGCCGCAACACCCGGCGGTAGGCTTCCAGCGCCAGACGGTTGCGGTCCTGCGCCTGATACAAAAGGCCCAGATTGTACTGGGCGTTGGTGTAATGCGGATCAAGCTTTAAGGTGGTTTCGAATTTCTCTTCGGCCAGGGTATAATTCTTGAGCTGGTAGTACAACAGGCCCAGATTGTTGTGCGCAGCGGTGTACTGGGGATTCAGCCGCAGGGCCTCCTTGTATTCCGTCTCGGCTTCCTCGTACCGTTTTTGTTCAAAACGCAGATAGCCCAGGTGGTTGTGAATCTGGGGGTCGTTGGTTTTAAGAGACAGCGCCTTCTGGTACTGGTATTCCGCTTCGATGTGATTTTTCTGTTCGGCCGCAATATTGCCGAGGAAAAAATGGGCTTCCGCACTGCGGGGATCCAGCTTCAGGGTCTCTTTATATTGCACCTCGGCCTTGTCCGGTTGTCCCAGACTGTTGTACAGGTTGGCCAGGTCGAGATGCGCGTACACATTCTTGGGATTGAGGCGCAGGGTGGCCTGGTATTCCCGCTCGGCCTCGAAAAAGCGCTCCTGATCGAAGTACAGGTTCGCGAGGTTGTAGCGGGCCTGGCCATAGTCAGGGTCCAGTTGCAACGCTTTCAAATACGACTGCTCGGCGTCGTAATATTTCTCCTGGCATGCGTATAGCAGGCCCAGGTTTTGGTAGGGGAGGGTATACTCCGAATCGATTTCCAGAGCCTTCATGTATTCGGCTTCCGCCTCGCTCCACTGCTTCTGCTCGTAAAACAGGGAACCGAGATTGTTGTGGGTGCGGGCGTTGTCAGGGTCGAGCTCCAGACTTCTCCGGTAATGTTCTTCCGCTTCGGGAGCCCGTTTCTGCTGGTGGCAAATCGCCCCCAAACCCAGACGGGCCTCGGCCGAGAATGGGTCCTGCTGGAGTGCCCTTTGATATTCCTGTTCGGCGAGGTCGTACTTGGCCTTGCCCAGGTAAAAATCCCCCAGGGCGCAAGTCGCGTCGGGGTCGCCTGGGTTCTGGCGGATGTCCTGTTTGAAATGCTCTTCCTCTTCGCGGAAGCTCATAATATTTATCCTGAATGTGAATGTATATTTTTAGCATAACCGCTAATTCACATTTTTTCCATAACGATTAAATGAAAATTAATAGCTTTTGAATCAATGGGTTATCCGGAAGATGAGCGGATATTGAAAGCGGCTGAAGGGGGAGGATTTGGGGAGGCGGAAAACCGTTGATTTAGCGATACGGAGATTTCCCGGGTGCGGTTTATCAGGAACCGGGCTGGCGAGGAGTGGCTGCTGGTGCAGGGGACCTGGGAACTGCTCCGGCTTCTCCAAAGGCTCTGTGGGGGGAACCAGGCCGGGACTCTTGGGCTGTGGGCTATTGTTTTTAAAAGGATTATAATAAATCCTTCCATTGGAGGTGAATTCTCCGGAATGGGTCCGATTATCCTTGTAAATGGCCATGAGATCAGGATAAACTTAACCCGCTCAAAGACTTAATTTTGTGTGGTCTCCGAAGCCCAGGGAAACCCGGCTTTGATTTTTATTTTTTCACGGGAGGATTACCACCATGATGGGTATTGGTTTTCCAGAGTTGATGATCATTCTGGTCATTATCATGATTATTTTCGGCGCGGGTAAACTGCCGGAAATCGGCAGCGCCTTCGGGCGCAGTATCAAGAATTTCAAAACCTCCATGAAAGAGGCGGAAGAGGCGGGTGCTGATACCGCTCAGGTCGAAGGCGGAGCCGAAACGGAAACGCCGGCCGGTGAAATCCAGGAGGAAAATTTAAGCGATGAAGAAAAAGAGCGGCTGGCCCGTGAAAAAGCGCAGACCGAAGGCGAAGCCAAAGATCTGGCTATGAAGGAACAGGCCGAGACCTTCACCGCGTCCTTGCCGAGAAAAGGCAGTTACGATTTCGCCAAGGATCAGGCAGAACAGGCCGAAAAGAACGCCAAGGCATAACCAAAAGGTACTGCACCCGGCGTTACCCGGTTTATCCCTTTCTCATCTTCCCGTATCAAGATCGGAGCCCTGACCTGTTATCAGGTCCAGGGCTCTTTTAAATTGTCCTGCGTCCAGACTGACCAGCCGTCGAAATCCTTGTAAATTCCGTTGGTGTAAAAATTAAACGGATCGAAAAACCGGACCCCCTGTTTCCGGTCCAATTCAAAATTAACCTGGACCGCCTGCGCGGGATTATTCTTGCTATCCAGAAACTGCTTTCCGTTGACCCCCGACAAGGTGAAAATCTCATCCATGGCCTCTACCGGGTATTCCCCGGAGTCGACCACTTCCTGTACCTTGGCCATGATCTGTTCTACCGTCTCGGGCGGCAAATGATGCATCTTCATAAGTCACAACCCTTCATTTGATTTGCGTATTCTGAATTATATAAAAAACTGCGAAAGAATCAACCGGAGTCGGCGAAATAAAGGCCGGGGGGCTTGGGGACGGGAATAATCAGGGTTGGGCGAGGGACAGGACTGGACCCGGGAACAGGCCCAGCTCGACGGTAACCAGAACGCTGATGACGATCACCAGCAGGGTGATCGGCGTCAGGGTAATCTGGAATTCGCCCTGCGGTTCCTTCATATACATGTAGACGATGACCCGCAGATAATAATAGAAGGAAATGGCGCTGTTCAAGACCGCCAGCACCACCAGGATCACGTAACCCTCGTTCAGGGCCGCCTGGAAGATGTAAAACTTGGCGATAAAGCCCGCCAGCGGAGGTAATCCCCCCAGAGAAAGCAGGAAAATAGACATGCTCAGGGCCAGCAGGGGGGACTGGAATCCCAGTCCGGAATAATCTTCGAGCTCCAGGTTTTCCTTACCCTCGCGGCCGATGAGAATCACGATGCCGAAGGCCCCGAAGATCATGAACGTGTAGACCAGCATGTAAAAGACCAGCGCCGAGCCTCCCAGAGAGTTTCGGGCGATAATGGCAATCAGAAGGTAACCGGCGTGGGAGATGCTGGAATAGGCCAGCAGACGCTTGATATTGGTCTGCACGATGGCGCCCAGGTTGCCCACGAACATGGTGATCACGGCGATGATGCTCAGGATCATGTCCCAGGACGAGGCCAGCTCCGGCATGGCTTCAGTGAACACCCGGAAGAACGCCGCGAAGGCCGCGGCCTTGGGCCCCACCGCCATGAACGCGGTGACCGGGGTCGGTGCCCCCTGGTAGACATCCGGCGTCCACATGTGAAACGGCACCGCGGCCACCTTGAACCCGAATCCCAGAACCAACAGCACCATGCCCATCAGCACCAGGGGTTGGGACGACATCTGTCCGCTGCTGATCGCCTCGGCAATACCGGCCAGTTTGGTGGTGCCGGTGGTGCCGTAGAGGAGCGCCATGCCGTACAACAGGAATCCCGTCGCGAACGCCCCCAGCAGAAAATATTTGAGCGCCGCTTCGCTCGACCGGACATCCCCGCGGCGAATTCCTGCCAGAACGTACAGGCACAGGGAAACGATTTCGATGCCCAGGAAAATCATGATCAGATCGGTTGAGGACGCCAGGATGATCATCCCCACCGTGCAGAACAGAATCAGGCTGTAATATTCGCCGACGCGGATTTTTTCCCGCCGGTTGTATTCGATGGAAATCAGAATTGCCAGAGCCGAGCTGATGCAGAACACCATCGTGAAAAACACCGACAGATGGTCGACCACGTAACTGCCGCCGAACGAGCGCACCGGCCAGTCGGTCTTGGCGAAACTGCTGACCGCCGTCAGCAGAAGACCGGTCAGGCTGATGAACACCAGGCCGGACTTGTTTTTGCCGATAAACAGATCCATCAGCAACACCAGCATGGTGAACACGCTGAGCACCAGCACGGGTGCCAGGCTGACCAAATCGATTTCAGGTGCGGGTATCATGTCCACAACAAATCCTTCGGCAGTTAATGAGAGCCGGACGAACCGGCATCGGCTTGCGCCAGTTTCACATCGGTGTTTGCCGAGGCATGGGGCTCCTGTGAACCCTGATGGTCCTTCGGGGTCACTTGGGTGATCAGGTGCTGGATGGACGCGTCAAAAGTTTTGGTAAACGGTTTCGGGTAAAACCCGATCCAGAATACTAAAATGATGAGAGGAATAATGGTGCACAATTCCCGCGGCGTCATATCCGTCAATTTTTCATTTTCCGGGTTTTTGATTTCGAGAAACATCACCCGTTGAAACATCCACAGCATGTAACAGGCGGCGAAGATGATTCCGCCCGTGGCCACAATGGCGAAGCCCATATGATTCTGGAAAATTCCCAGAAGGATCAGGAACTCGCCGACGAACCCGTTGGTCCCCGGAAGACCGATCGAGGACAGGGTCATGATCATAAAGCAGACGGTGAACACCGGGATGACCTTGGCCAGCCCGCCGAATTCCGCGATCAGCCGCGTGTGCCGGCGGTCATAAATCATGCCCACCAGCAAGAAGAGCGCTCCGGTGGTGATGCCATGATTGAGGTTCTGCAACAGGGCGCCTTGCAGGCCGTAATGGTTGAACGCGAAAATCCCCAGAACGATGAATCCCAGGTGACTCACACTGGAATAGGCCACCAGTTTTTTGAGATCCTCCTGCATCATGGCGACCAGCGCACCGTAAATGATGCCGATCACCGCCAACCCGCATACATAGGGTAGAAATTCGACACTGGCCAGGGGAAACAGGGGCAGGTTGAAACGGAGAAACCCGTACGTCCCCATCTTCAGCAGAACTCCGGCCAGGATAACACTGCCCGCCGTCGGCGCTTCCACATGGGCGTCCGGCAACCAGGTGTGGAACGGGAACATCGGCACCTTGATGGCGAACGCCAGGAAGAACGCGCAGAACAGCCATTTCTGCTGGAGCATGTCCAGATTGATCTGCTGGGTGATCAGCATGATATCGGTGGTGAACACGCCGACAGTTTTGTGAAAATGGAAGTAGATCCAGATGATGGCCACCAGCATCAGCAGGGAACCCACCGCCGTATAAAGGAAAAACTTCACCGCCGCGTAAATACGGCGTTGTCCGCCCCAGACGCCGATGATCAGGTACATCGGAATCAGCTGGAATTCCCAGAACATATAGAACAGGAAGAAATCGAGCGAAATGAAGACCCCGAGCATGCCCGTGCTCAACGCCAGCATCGCCATCATGAATTCCTTGATGTGCTTTTTGATTCCGAACGAGGCCAGGATGGCAATCGCCGTGAGCATCGTGGTCATGATGTAGAGCAGGAGCGATATCCCGTCGAGCCCCACGTGGTAGCTGATGCCCCAGGCTTCGATCCAGGGGACGTCCATCGTGAACTGCATGGCGGCGGTGGTGGTGTCGAAATCCGCGTACAGTTGGAGCGACAGCAGGAAATCCGCCACGGCGATCGCCAGCGCGGTCTGCTTGATGGCGTCTTCTTCATGTTTGGGAATGAAGGCCAGAAAGATCGCGCCGATCAGCGGTAAAAATGTCAGAAACGTTAAAAACATGAATGCGGACTCAGATAAGGATCAATAAAATAATAAATCCCACCACCATGAACATGGCGTAATTGCGTACAAACCCCGATTGAAAACTGCGGGCGATTTTGCTGAACAGGCTGATGGTCTGCGCCACGCCATTGACCACGCCGTCCACGCCCCGGGCATCGGCCTGCCGCCACAGCAGGTCGGACCCTTTGACAATGGGTTTGACGAGGGCTTCATCGATCAATTCGTCGATATAGTATTTGTTCTGCACCAGATCGAATCCCCACTGACCTTTGGAAAGCTTGCCGGGCAGTTCCGGTTTTTTGATATAGAAAAACCAGGCGGTCGCGATTCCCGCCAGCGCCACGCCGATGGAGAACAGCATCAGGGTGATCTCCAGCCAGATATTGTGCGAGGTGCGTTGCGCCTGGTGCAGGACCTCGGCGAACGAGGTGTGATGGCCGTGTTCCGCCAGCATCCGTTCGGAAGCATGCAGAGCTGTCTCCAGATCGAACGCCAGCACCGGCGCCAGGAAATTGTGCAGGAGGTGCCATCCATGGAACAGCGGGATGCCCAACAATCCTCCGATCAGCGCCAGGAATGCCAGAATAATCAGGGGAAGAGTCATGGCCATGGGCGACTCGTGCGGATGCACTTGCGGGTCGACATGGGACGGTCCGTGGAATGTCATGAACACCAGGCGGAACATGTAGAATGCCGTAATGAAGGCACCGCTGATGCCCATGCCCCAATAAATGACGTTGCCGTCCATCAGCGCATGGTACAGAATTTCATCCTTACTGAAGAATCCCGAGAACGGGAAGATTCCCGCAATGGCAATCGTCGATATGACAAACGTAACGTAAGTGATCGGGAAATGATCTTTCAGTCCGCCCATCTTGCGGATGTCCTGTTCGTTATTCATGCCGTGGATGATGCTTCCGGCCCCGAGGAACAGGCAGGCCTTGAAGAAGGCGTGGGTCACCAGATGAAAAATAGCGGCGGTATAGGCCCCGACTCCGCAGGCCAGGAACATGTACCCGATCTGGCTGATCGTGGAATAAGCGAGCACGCGTTTGATGTCGTACTGGCAGGTGCCGATGGTCGCCGCGAACAAGGCGGTGCCGCCGCCCACCAGCGCGATGATCATCATCGTCAACGGGGCCATGTTGAACAGGGCACTGCAACGCACCACCATGTACACCCCGGCGGTGACCATGGTCGCCGCATGGATGAGCGCGCTGACCGGGGTCGGGCCTTCCATCGCGTCGGGCAGCCAGGTGTACAGGGGAATCTGCGCGGATTTGCCGGTGGCGCCGATAAACAACGCCAGCGTGATGAGTGTGGCGGCTTCGCTGTCGTAAATCAGCGTGGTCGGAGCGGCGGCCATCACCGTGCTGAAGTCGAGGGTCCCGAACATTTTGAAGATGCCGAAGATGGCCAGGAGAAACGCAAAGTCGCCGATACGATTCACTATGAACGCCTTGACGCCGGCGTCACACGCGGATTTCTTTTCAAAGTAGTAACCGATCAGGAAATAAGAACAGAGGCCCACGCCCTCCCAGCCGATGAACATGACCAGAAAATTGTTGCCCATGACCAGCAGGAGCATGGAGAACAAAAAGAGATTCAGGTAAGCGAAGTAACGGTAGTAGCTGTACTCCTTGTACATGTACCCGATGGAGTAGATATGGATGATGGAACCGACGCCGGTGACCACCATCATCATGACCAGCGACAGAGGATCGATCTGCAAACCGAAGTCGACGACAAAATCGCCCGCCGATATCCAGGTGAACAAGGATTGTTCGGGGTAGGGGGTCCCCTCTGGATGGAAGAAAATGCTCACCAGCAGGATCAGGGTGACGACAAAAGAAAGCACCGGTCCGGCACAGGCCACCCAGCTGACTCGGTCTTTACCGATTTTGAGGCCAAAAAAACCGTTGATGATCGAACCGATCAACGGAAACAATGGCACCAGGAACGCCAGATTGACAAATGACATGGATTAGATTCCTACCACTTCATCAGGTTGAGTTCGTCCAAATTCACGGTCGGTTTGTTGCGGAACAAGGCGATGACGATCGCCAGCCCGACGGACACCTCCGCCCCGGCCACGCATATGACCATGAAACTGAATATCTGCCCGTCATGCTGATTCAGGTAACGGTCGAATGCGATCAAGGTAATATTGACCGCGTTCAGCATGATTTCGATACACATGAATACCACAATGGCATTGCGCCGTACCAGAACGCCCAGCACGCCGATGGAAAACAGGGTCGCGCTGAGAATCAAGTAATGTGTAAGAGGTACCATTGGTTGTCAGTCCACCTTGGATTTTGCCAGGACCACCGAACCCACCATGGCCGCCAGCAACAGTATGGAGGCTACCTCGAAGGGCAGAACAAAATCGGTAAACAGGGCCGTCCCCACCATTTCCACGGTTCCGAATTCATCCGGAACTTTGGCCGGGGCATTGAATTCCGCGCCTGCAATGATATCGATAATCTTGTACAACACGCCGACCATCATCGCCCCGGTCAAACTGGAGAGCCAGATATTGCGTTCCCGCACTTTCCAGATCTTGTCGTCGTCCCTCAGGTTCAGAAGCATGATGACGAACATGAACAGAACCATGATGGCCCCGGCATAGATGAGGATCTGCAGGATGGCCAGGAAGTGCGCCTGCAGAAGGACGAACACTGCCGCGAGGCCCAGCATCATCCCGATCAGGCACACCGCGGACCCGATGGGGTTCTTGTTTAAGACCACCCCGAGTGCCAGGCCGACGCTGACCAGTGCCAGAGGATAAAAAATCAGTAGTTCCATTTTCCGTACATGTTGCGACAGAACTCCATGCGGTCTTTCAGTTCCGAAACCGGGACCAGTAGTTGTTCCATGTTGTATTTCATTTTTTTGCGGTCGAGCATGGTGATGTCGTATTGATCGCTCATGTAGATCGCCTCTTCCGGGCAGGCTTCTTCGCAGAAGCCGCAGAAGATGCAGACCGCGTAATCGATGGTGAACTCGATGGGAAACCGTTCCATCTCGTTTTGCTTTCCGCTGTTTTCACCGGGAACGATGTCGATGCAGTACGCGGGACAGGCGATTTCACACAACCCGCAGGCCACGCAGTTCGGCTGGTTATTCTCATTCAAGGCCAGCACCGGCCGCCCCCGGTAGGCGATTGGAAACTGCATCGTTTCTTCCGGATAATACACGGTGAAGATTTCCCGGTCCTTTTTCTGGCCGAGAAAGAACGGGACGAATCCAAACAAATTCTTAAAGAAATGGCGTAATGTGATCAGCATGCCCCCAAGTATTGCGGGGATATAAGAACGTTCCCACCACGTCATTTTCACGTTTCGGTCGACGTAGTAAGCCATAATGCGACTCCTATTCCAAAGCCAGGATGACGATCCCCGTCACCACCACATTGGCCAGCGACAGGGGCAACAGAATCTTCCAGCCCAGTTTCATGATTTGATCATACCGGAACCTCGGAAGGGTCCAGCGAATGACCATTTGTACAAATATAGATATTGTCACCTTGCCGAAAAACACACCTATATGGATGAGCATGACGACGAGATTGGCGCCGCTGTCGCCCAGAAAATCAAACATGGACAGGAGGGTGGCGGTGGTCAGAAACGGAATATGCCACGCTCCAAAAAACAGAATAGTGACGATGGCACCGATGGTCACCATTTCGATGAATTCGGCCATGAAGAACATACCGAACTTGAGTCCGCTGTATTCAGTGAAATAACCCGCAACGAGTTCCGACTCGGCTTCCGGGGCATCGAAAGGGATGCGTTTGTTTTCGGCGATGGACGCCGCGAAAAACATGAAAAATCCCAGAGGTTGCAGAAAGATGCCCCAACGCCAGAAATTTTCCTGGGCCGCGCCGATCTGGGTCAACTGCATGGAACTGTAGACCATCAGGACCCCGATGATGGTCAACCCCATGGTCACTTCATAGGAAATCATCTGCGAGGCGGTGCGCATGGCCCCCAGCAGGGACCAGTTGTTGTTGGAACTCCAGCCGGCCACCACGTAGCCATAGGTCGCCAGGGACGCGATGGCGAACACGAACAGCAGGCCGACGTCGAGATCGGAGATCACCAGGTTCACGTCTTTACCCCACAGCGTGTATTGCCCGCCGAACGGGATCACCGCAAAGGTCAATATGGCGGGGGTGAGGGCGATGATGGGAGCCATGGTGTGCAGGGCTCGATTGGCGCCCTGAGGAATGAAATCTTCCTTGGTAAACATTTTGATGGCGTCGGAAAGAATGTGAAACAGGCCTAGGGCGGTGAACCCGAGGATATCGGCACGATTGGCGCCGATGCGGTCCTGCATGATGGCGCTCTGCTTGCGTTCCACCCAGGTCAGAACGGGTGCGAAAAAGCCGACGGTGATCGTCACAATAAATATGATTTTGACCATCGTGATGGCCAGATCAATCCACATGATAATTTATCCGAATCTCAGTTTATCGGGCCGATCAACGGTTGCCGTTTGTTGATGGGATAATCCTTGCGCAAGGGATGGCCCTTGAACCCTTCGTAAAGCAATATGCGTTTCAGATTGGGATGCCCTTTGAATTTGATGCCGTAAAGGTCCCACACTTCCCGCTCAAACCAGTTGGCCGATTTGTACAAGGGCACCAGGGAATCCACGATACAGTCTTCTTCATCCACCGGGACCTTGATCCGCACCCGATGGTTGTGCTTCAAGGAATAAAAGTGATAGACCACCTCGAAGCGTACCGGTTTGCGGTCCATATAATCGACCGCAGTCAGATCCATCAGGAAATTCATGTCGAGGGAAGGGTCGTCCTTCACGAACTTCGTGACCTCGACGATCTTGTCCCTGGACAGGGTCACCGTCTGGTCCCCGCGAAAGTTATGATCTTCCTGGACTGCGTCTCCAAACCGGTCCTTTATTTTCTGGATGATGTGGGTATCACTCATGGCTGATTCAATGACCGATCACTCCCAGTCGAGTCCTCCCCGGATCCAGACATACATCAATCCCACGCCGAGGATTAAAAGAAATATGAGCATTTCGATCAGACCGAACAAGCCGAGCTTTTTGTAAAGGATGGCCCAGGGGAACAGGAATACGACTTCAATATCAAACAGGATAAAAAGGACCGCCACCAGGTAGAATTTGACTGAGAAGCGTTGGTAGGGGGAAACAATCTGAGACTCTCCGCACTCGAACGGCTCCATTTTGTCGGGGAATTCTCGTTTGGGACCTAAAATGGTGGTGGCCACCACCATTCCGACCGAGATGGCCGTCGCTATCACCAAAAGTATGGCCGCACCTGTATAGGATTCCAGCATGGATGTGCTCCGTTAAGTTATCAACCAATATACAGGAAATCATCCGTCCGGGAACCTGATAAAACGCTTCCGGTTCCGCCCCCGGATTTCGCCCCCGAAGAGCGCCGGGCAAAACCCCGTAAACTATTTAAAAACCATTAGTTATTCTGTTTTTCCGGAGGGGTAAGAATCCCTGAATCGACCCGCAAAATGGTGACGGGCGATGCTACTCCATGGGTGGGGGGTTGTCAATCAAAAAGCGCTGAAATCAACCTCTTTTGAAGGAGTTCGCCCTTTAGAATCAGGACCAAGGGTGGGGGCCCCGGTTGGGAACTATTTCAGCCGGTCCCGCTTGCCACAAGGGGTTAATTTCGGTATAGTAAAGTTCCTGGAAATTTATGAATACTTGGCATCAAATAAGCTTAGGGATGCAAAGGGGGGAATCATGATCCATGTTAAAAGGTTGAAAGCGTGGTCGACCGGATGCAGGTTCCTGGTGCTGGGGTTGATATTGGGGTGGGGGTTCCCGGTGCAGGCGCAGGATGATTCTAAGAAGTGCTACAAGCGGAATTATGCGGTCAATATTCTATTTGAAAACGATCTCTGGGGCAGTGGCTCGGACCAGCATTTCACCCACGGCACCCGAATTTCATTTGTGGAGTCCAGAGAGGAGATGGAGGATACCTTAGCCTGCACCCCGGAACAGAGGGAAAAAGAATCGGGCGGGCTGGACATCTTACGCAATATCCTCAAACCCTTAGCGGCAAAGGATTCTCCGCTCCGTCTCAGTACGGATCAAGTCAGTATCATCCTGGGCCAGAATATCTTTACGCCGGAAGACATTACCGATCCCAATCTGGTGGTGAACGACCGTCCCTATGCCGGCTGGTTATATTTGGGGGTCAGTTTGATCAAGCGTCACACTCAACAAGGCAAGATCAAGTATTTCGATACGGTAGAACTGGATGTGGGAATTGTGGGGCCGGAATCCTATGCCGAGGATGTTCAAACCTGGTGGCATAAAAATATTTCCGACTCGCCCAGGCCGGCGGGCTGGGCCAACCAACTCAAAAACGAGCTGGGAATTTTACTGAGCGGGGAGCGTAAATGGCGTTTTGAGTTGACTCCTCAAAATAATAGCGGATTGCAGGTGGATTATATGCCAAGCGTGGGCGTGGCTTTTGGGAATGTGTATACCTACGCCTCTGCCGGGATGATGTTCCGTTTAGGAGTGAACTTGGCGGTGGATTTAGGTCCGCCGCGCATCCGGCCGGGTGCCCAAGGCTCCGACTTTTTTAAATATAATAAAGAAAAGCCCCTCGCCTGGTATGTCTATGTTGGAGGGGAGGGCCGGATGGTCGGGGTTAATATCTTTCTCGACGGCAACACCTTTGCCGCCAGCCATCAGGTCGACAAGAAAATATTCGTCGGCGATTTATATACCGGCTTTGCGCTGGTGGTGTATCACTTCCGGTTTGCCTTTTCCCAGGTGTTCCGATCGACCGAATTCAAGGGCCAAAAGGAAGTAAGCGAATTTGGCTCCATCAGCGTCACTTATACCTGTGGGTGGTGACCGGGCCACGCCCGGAGGAAACTTTAACACCCGAGTTTGACGGCCAGAAAGAACTCAGCGAATTCGGCTCCCTCAGCCTCTCCGTCGCGTGGTGACCAGAAAATGCCTTGGAAAAGAAATATAAATGAGTAAGGGAAAGCATTAAGGCGAATAGGCTCAGATTTTGGGGAATTCGACCGAGAAGCGGCTACCTTTGCCCAGGGTGCTTTCCACTTCGATCGAGCCATTCATCAG